>CAJOED010000203.1 GCA_905233335.1 uncultured Synergistales bacterium | reverse complement strand
GGGAGAAATATTGAGTCAGCAAACGCAAGATTCCATGATTACGTCGGAGATGAGGGCTTCAGATTCACGGCCTTCGACATCAACGAGCCTCTTGATGGTTTCGAGGGAAATTACGATTTCACCATACACATGGCAAGCAACACTCACCCGAAAGATTATGCCGCCGACCCCGTCGGAACAATCCTCACGAACATTACGGGCTTGAACAACCTTTTACGTTTTGCGACGGAACACAGCACAAAAAGATTTCTCTTCACGTCAACAGTTGAAGTTTACGGTCAGAACAGGGGCGACACAGAATTTTTCGGTGAGGAATACTGCGGGTATATCGATATTGCTAAGGCTCGTGCGGGCTATCCTGAAGCAAAAAGATGCGGCGAAACTTTATGCCAGTCGTACATACAGCAATACGGGCTTGATGTCGTAATCCCACGTCTGCCGAGAACTTACGGTGCAACAATGCTCGAAAATGACAGCAAAGCCATAGCGCAGTTCATTCACAACGGCCTCAACCATGAAGATATTGTGCTGAAAAGTGCGGGCACTCAATTATTCTCGTATGCTTATGTTGCGGACGCGGTTGCGGGCATTCTTACGGTGCTTCTTCACGGCGAAAAAGGCATGTCATATAACGTTGCTGATGAAAATTCCGATGTTACGCTGAAAGATCTTGCCGGGATTATCGCGGAACATTCCGGGCAGAAAGTTATCTTTGACCTCGACAACGACCTGGCAAAACAGGGTTACAGCTCTGCAACACTCTCACGCCTCAACCCTTCACGGCTCAAAGCACTGGGCTGGACTTCACGCTATGACATGAGAGCGGGCATAACTCGTACGCTTGATATTTTGGGCGGCTGGTAATGATTTTTTTGCGGGGCAGGCATTCTGTCCCGTTGTATTGTTCAGAATAACCCTGACTTCCCCGACTCGTGATATTTGGGAAGCAGTATATTTTCTGGTTCCGTTATCCAGTCCATGACACTTCCCCGGTAATTCTTGATTTTCGACGGGGAAAAATGAAACCTACGCACCAACGTATCCGCAAACCAGCTTGCAGAAGCTCCCGTGTTGCTGTAGAGGATTATGGTATTGCGCTTCACGATGCCGGATTTCGCTAGAGCAGCACTGGCAGCCGCTACGTTCAAGTCCGCAAGTGGAAAGCTCATAGCTCCGGGAATATGTCCGCCGGGTATGCCGGGGTTCGGTGAAGTTCCCTCGTAAATGTCCTCATCGCGAACATCAACAAGAACATAGCCCGTTTTGCCGGAATTATCCCTGACGTATTCGCTCGTAACGTCCTCTACATGAGGCTCAAGGCGCGAAAATACCAGCGTAAACACAAACACAATCCCGAACATAAACGGCGCAACAACTGCCAAAGGTATTTTTTTTTCTTCCATGCCGCAAAGCCTTTCTTTTTTTCTTTTATTCTTTTTATGAATGCGATAATTATACACTTGCAAAATTCATTCTTATGTTATAATTCTCTCCGTTTTACATTACGTTGTGTTGAATGAGGTCATCAGGATTTTTATGAACAGGCAGCCGGTGGTTGCTTTTATCGGAGCTACAGCGGTCGGGAAAACCGCATTAAGTCTCTCCATAGCAGAAAAATTGAACGCTGAAATTATTTCGGTGGACTCGCGGCAGGTATATCGCTATATGAACGTGGGCACCGATAAAGTTTCACACGAAATCAGAAAAGAAATCCCGCATCATATGATTGATATTGCTGACCCGGACGAAAAATTTACTGTGTCTGATTTCGCACAAAAAACTTCTCAGGCTGTAACAAGAATTTTCGCAAGACATAAATTGCCGCTGTTCGTGGGTGGTACTCCGTTCTACTATAATGCGCTGTTTCATGCGTCGCTGAATGAAGACCTGCCCAGTGATGATAATATCAGGGAGAAATACGAAACACTTGCGAACTCGCAGGGAGCAGAATTACTGCACATGAGGCTGGCTGAAGTTGACCCGGAAACAGCAGAGAAACTTCACAAAAACGACGTACAACGTGTTACGCGCGCGCTTGAGTTATGGGACTTGACCGGCAAAGCTCCCTCGAAAATATATAGTGAGGGCACGAAAAAAGATTACGGCTTTGATGTGCTGTATATCGGGCTGTCAAGAACACGGGAAGAATTATTCTCACGCATTGAGATCAGACTTGAGCAGGAATTTTCGCAGGGGTTCCCGGAAGAAGTGAAATGGCTTCTCGATAACGGTTTCGACGACAGATTTACGCCGTTGAAGGGGCTGGGTTATCGTGAACTGATAGAGTATCATCGCGGGAAGTTGACGCTTGATGAGGCTCTTGAAGGAGCAATTTCGCGCACAAAGGCTTTTTGCAGACGACAGCAGACATGGTTCAAGAAGTTTGAGCCGGTGGTATGGTTTGAGATGTCGACGGGAAATCATGAGGACGAAATAATCACAGCCATAAATAATCACCTGCATAACGGAGAAAACTCATGATGACAGCGGGCTGTGAGAAGTTACGGGCTTGCGGTGAAAATACACAGCAGGGAATGTTCCAAGAAAATACACGACTGAAAACAAAAATACTATGCGAAAAAAAATACTTTTTCGGTGAAAATATAAACATGCAGACATTCAAAGGGAAATTTTCACAATGATAATCAGGGCTGAACATTCAGGGTTCTGTTTCGGGGTAAAACGCGCTGTCGATGCCGTAGAACA
>CAJOED010000202.1:1719-4431 GCA_905233335.1 uncultured Synergistales bacterium | reverse complement strand
ATGGCAACAGCTATTGAGGAAAACTGCACACTCATAACGAACGACAGCGAAATAATCAAGTATGACGGCATAAAAACATTTTGGGAAAATACATAAGGAGGACAAATAGAAAGTGGCACGAAACATCACACCAAGAAAAGAAAATTATTCGCAGTGGTATCTTGACGTAATCAAAGCGGCAGAACTTGCTGACTATGCTCCTGTACGTGGCTGTATGGTGATACGTCCGACGGGCTATGCGGTATGGGAAAACCTGCAGGCGAAATTCGACGCGGCATTCAAAGCAACAGGCCACGTCAACGCATACTTTCCGTTACTGATACCGTATTCATTCCTGAACAAAGAAGCCGAACACGTAGAGGGATTTTCTCCTGAATGCGCAACGGTAACTCACGCGGGCGGTGAGGAACTCGAAGAACCTTTTGCGGTGCGTCCGACATCGGAGACGATAATAGGCCACATGTACAGCAAGTGGATTCAGTCGTGGCGGGACTTGCCCGTGCTCATAAACCAGTGGTGCAACGTCATGCGGTGGGAGAAGAGGCCGAGATTGTTTTTGCGGACGAGCGAGTTCTTATGGCAGGAAGGACACACAGCACACGAAACAGAACAGGAAGCACGCGAAGAAACTCTGCGAATGCTCGGTGTGTACAAAAAGATAATGGAGGAAGAAGCAGCACTACCCGTTATTGCCGGCGAAAAGACAAAGGGTGAACGCTTTCCCGGAGCTGTCGACACATACACATGTGAAGCAATGATGAGCGACGCACGAGCACTGCAGGCAGGGACGAGTCATTTCTTGGGACAGAATTTCGCGCGGGCATTCGAGATACAGTACCAGAATCGTGAAGGCGAATTAGCTTACTGCTGGACGACAAGCTGGGGAGTTTCGACGAGGCTTATAGGTGCGCTGATTATGACGCATTCGGACGACGACGGACTTATTCTCCCGCCTAGAATAGCTCCCGTGAAGGCAGTAATACTTCCCATCTCGAAGGACGAGAACACAGCAGAAAATATTATTCTTCCCAAAGCAAAAGAGCTGGCACAGAAACTTGATGACGAACTCGGCGGGTTGTGCGTGAAAGTCGACACGGATTTTCATGCGAGGCCGGGCGACAGATTTTTTGCGCATTTGCAGAAGGGCGTACCGTTGCGGCTCGAACTCGGAGAGAAGGATTTAGCTTCCGGGACAGTGAGACTTGTGCGGCGTGATACGGGCGAAAAACTCGACGTGAATAATGATAACGTAATCCCGACGGTGAAGAAACTTCTTGCGGA
Organism: uncultured Synergistales bacterium; assembly: GCA_905233335.1. Lineage (GTDB taxonomy): Bacteria > Synergistota > Synergistia > Synergistales > Aminobacteriaceae > JAFUXM01. Next base: position 3,150 of record CAJOED010000202.1, on the reverse strand, counting down.
CATACAGAACAATCTTTACGAACGGGCAAAAACGTTCAGGGAAGCCAACACCCACGACGCGAAAACTTACGACGAACTCAAAGAGATAATCGACAAACAGGGCGGCTTTGTGCGTGCGTATTTCGGCGGGACTCCTGAAGACGAAGTGAGAATACGTGAGGAAACCGGCGCAACTCCGAGATGTGTTCTGCCGGGCAATGACAAAGGCAAATGCATAATCACCGGCCAGGATAACGCAAGGCTGACGATTTTTGCGAAGGCGTATTAGTTCATGTCCGAGCGTTACGAGGCTGATGTTGTTTTTTCGTGCGGCAATGATGAGTTTCTTCCGTCCGTCGATGTATGGCTCGTGATTGACGTACTGCGCGCTACTACGGTAATGACACGATGGTTTGAGCTTGGCGGCACCGAATTATACCCCGTGAAAACTCCTGATGATGCCCGTCATCTTGTGCGTGAGTTGCAGGAACGCGGCTCATCTCCCCTGCTCATGGGTGAAGTGAACGGCCTGCCCCCTGAAGGTTTCGACTTGGGAAATTCCCCCGTAGAACTCACATACGAACTCATACGGGAGCACTATTGCGGCGTGATGTCGACCACTAACGGCACAGTAGCACTTCTTGAGGCGGCATCGTCGGGGTGTCCAGTGATAGCGGCGAGTCTGCGGAACACGTCAGCATGTCTTGACTACGCATTGAGCATCGGCAGGAGAATAGGCATCATGTGTTCGGGGCGTAAGAAGCGGCCTTCATGGGAAGATACACTTTGCGCCGGAGCTGTGATTGATGAGCTGAACACACGCGGTGAACTCTTCATGACAGACAGCGCACAAATAGCTCTTCTCACGTGGCAGAACAGAACGCCGGAACTCGTACCGTACGTAATGAAGTCGACACATGCGCAGTATCTTGAACATATCGGCTTTGACGAGGATATAGCTTTCTGCTGTGAGCATGATGTTTCTACGGTTGTACCGATGCTTACGGGCGACAAGAAAGGGCATAACATCTTGCGGAGTGTTGCGGGAAGTGCGAGGCCGTATCCGCGTGAGGTATTGCCGACACCGTCAGCAGAGACGGAACAGCCGAAACCAGAAAAGAAGCCGGATCCGTTCGAGGAGTTGTTGACGTACACAAAGAAGCCGGCACAATATTTTTTCATAGGGAAGAAGGACAAGTAACAGGTGATACTTTTTAGGGGTGTTGCGGTAAAACAGAGCCGTAACAGTACAAGCTCCGAAAAAGTCATCGCAATATTTTTAGTGTGGTGTGCTGGTATTTCCACAACCAACTCACAAAAACATAACGAGGAGGAAAGATAACAGGTGAAGACACTATATCTTGATTGTTTCGCCGGAATTGCCGGTGATATGTTTATCGGAGCACTCTTGAACCTCGTACCGGATCCCGAAATTCTCTCGGACAGCATAGC
>CAJOED010000202.1:0-1595 GCA_905233335.1 uncultured Synergistales bacterium | reverse complement strand
CATGAACATCATCATCATCACCGGCACTTGTCGGACATAGAAGCAATGATTACGACGAGCAGACTCAATGACCGTGTGAAGCGTGAAGCACTACGGGCGTTCTCGTTGCTGGCGGAGGCGGAAGCAAACGTTCACGGGACGACACCCGACAAGATACATTTTCACGAGGTGGGAGCGGTGGACTCGATAATCGACATCATCGGGGCATTCGTACTCATGGACGCTCTGAACTGGCCGAGAGTATTATGTTCTCCCGTGAATGTCGGTTCGGGGACGGTGAAATGTGCGCATGGAGTTCTCCCTGTTCCTGCTCCTGCTGCCGAATACTTGCTGCGGGGCATCCCGGTATTTTCGCAGGGCTCACCGATGGAACGCACGACACCGACTGGCGCGCTTCTCGTGAAAGTTCTCGTTGACGGTTTCTGCACAATGCCTGCCGGGAAAATTGCGGCTTCGGGCTTCGGTTTCGGAAATCGTGAGGGTGAAGACATGCCGAATGCTTTACGTGCTGTTATGCTTGAGACGGGCGGAGAAATTGACGGTCTTGTGCGGGAAAAATTATCGCTTCTTGAGTGCAACATTGACGACATGAACCCGCAGGACTATGAGCCGGTAATCGAGAAATTATTTGCCGGAGGTGCCCGCGATGTTTGGACGGAGAACATACTCATGAAGAAATCGCGCCCCGGTGTGAAGTTCTGCTGTCTGTGCCTTCCTGATGACGCGCTGAAACTTGGCCGGGTAATTCTTGAGCACACGACCTCGCAGGGTGTCAGGGTGAAGGAGCTTGACCGATTGAGGCTGCAATGGCGTATTGAGGAACATGAGACATCACTCGGAAAAATTCGCGTGAAGACGACGGAGCTTGACGGAGAAACTTTGCGGAAAGTCCCGGAGTATGAAGATGTGAAAGCTATAGCGTTGTTCCAGAACATTCCGATGTGGCAGGCACGGAATATAATCATGCGGGAAATATAATAAGTATCCCCCTTGCTGTTCAGGTGAGGGGAATATTTATTCATGAAAGGAGAGACGTATGAATTTCTACTTGTGCAGAAAAGAAATCAGAGATAATTTCACTGATAACGACATGAAGTTTTTGTGTGAACTGTCATCTATCGCCAGAAAACACAACGCGCAGGATATACATGACCGTGTCGGCTATGAAGTTCTTGGGCCGATGCTGCTGGGCTATACACAATGGCTTCACCGTGAGGCCGTCAACAGGAACGCCCGAATGATTGTATTTCTTGCCCGTGAAGGCTTGATACTCAAACGCGCGTATGAATATCTGTACGGCAACAGCAGCATCAAGACAATATACATAAACGTATCTCGTGTTTCTGCCTGCCGTGCTTCAATGGTATACACCAAGAATTTTGATGACATGCTTCATTTGTTCTCAAATAGTCTTTTGCAGAAAGATAAAACAATGCGTGAATTTTTCAGCGTCATCGGAATTGGTGAGAGTATTTATGATGATTATCCTGGACTTTCACAGAAACTTTCTGACGTTGATGACAGAGACAGGCTTTATGATTTCATTATTCGGCGGGGCATGACGTATTTTTACAACCAAAACATTCTGCTGAAAA
>CAJOED010000201.1 GCA_905233335.1 uncultured Synergistales bacterium | reverse complement strand
ACACTGCAAACACAAACAGAAACACGGGGTCTGTCAAGTAAACTGTGTATGAATTTTTTTCTAGGTTACTTTTGGAAATCTATCTCCGTGTCGCACATAGAAATGGGAGCATATATGACAGTGATGATTTCGGGGACGGTATATTGTTCGACAAGTTCGGCAATCCGACTGAAGAGATGATTCGTGTGATGTGTGAGGACAAACACGATATAGGCTATCGTATGACAATTGAAGAGTTCTTTGCGGAGCTTGACGAGCTAAGAGAAGAGGCAGAACATGCGAGTAATCAAGCACAGAAAATTATTCCTGCAGGCGTTGAAGCGTGAACTCGAAAGGGTTACGCTGCTCCTTGCAGACGATGTACCGCTTGAGGGATCATGCCGGGATCACAAACTGACGGGAAACATGCGGAGATTTTCGGTCTATGATATATGATTTTGTGTAGGAGGAATAACAGATGATAATTGCTACATACAACGTTAATTCAGTGCGTTCACGACTACCGATAATAGCGCGCTGGCTTGATGATGTGCGGCCTGATTTCCTGTTCATGCAGGAGACAAAGACACAGGACGAATTTTTCCCGGCTATGAATTTTTCGGAGCTGGGCTACAAGTCCTGGTATCACGGGGAGAAGAGCTATAACGGCGTGGCAGTTCTTGCGCGTGAAGAGTGCGATGTTGCGTTTGGTTTTGATGACGGAGAATTTCCGACGAGAGTATTAACCCTGAAACATAACGACCTCACAATCATAAATACGTACGTCCCGCAAGGAAAATCAACCGACAGTCCCGACTATGATGTGAAGAAAAAATTTTTCGCCCGCATGAAGGACATAATAGAGCGTGAGAAAGATAATCTGTTCTTGTGGGTGGGAGATATGAACGTTGCGCCGGAGAATATAGACGTAACTCACCCGGAAAAGAAAAAAAATCACGTGTGCTTCTGCGACGAGATACGAGAAATTTTCGCGGACACAAAAAAGAGCCTCGTTGATGTGCTAAGGCTCTACGAAAAAAGTTCGGGTGTGTATACGTTTTTCGATTACAGGGTGAAGGATGCTGTGAGTAAAAATATCGGCTGGCGTATAGATCACATGCTGGCTTCTCCCTCACTTGCTGACCTGGCGAAAAATTCATGGGTTGACATCAGGCCGCGAACTTGGGAGCGTCCGTCGGATCATACGCCGTTACTTGCCGACTTCACGCTATAACAGCCCGTAATACTTCAGGCGTTCACTGCACTCATCACGGCCAAGAAGCTCTGCAACCTCGAACACTCCGGGGCTGACCTTCATACCCGTGAGAGCGAATCGCAGGGGCATAGCGTAGTCCTTCATCTTTGCGCCCTCATGACCAGCAACCCAAGCGCGCGCTGTTTCCTCTAACTTTTCGGCGTTCCACTCCTGCGCAAAAAGTTCTGTGAAGAATGGCCGTAATTTCTCCTTGTCGACACCGTCAGCGTTCCACCGTGATTTCACCGGCTCAAACGACACGAAATAGTCAGAGAACTGCGCCATCTCCTTTGCTGTCTGCCCGCGCCCCGCCATGAGCGTCAAAGCGTCCTCAAGATATTTCACTCCGCGCGAACTCTCGACACTCTCAACGGGTAATCCTGCCTCAACCCAAAATGGACGTACCATTGAGAGCCTGACTTCAGGGGGTAATGCTTTCAGGTGTTCCTGGTTGATGTGGTTGAGTTTGTCGAAATCGAACACTGCGGCTTTTCGTGTTACGCGTGAAAGCTCGAATAACTCTGCGGCCTCGTTGCGGGTGAAAATTTCTTTGTCGTCCCCTGCTGACCAGCCCAGTAACGCAAGAAAGTTGAACATGGAGTCGGGCATGTATCCCATATCGCGGTATTCGTAAATGCTCGTTGCTCCGTGCCGTTTGCTGAGTTTCTTTTTGTCGCGGCCAAGTATCATGGGAAGGTGCGCAAATTCGGGAACGTCCCACCCTAAAGCCCGGTAAAGCAATATTTGTTTCGGTGTGTTCGAGATGTGATCTTCTCCCCTGATTACGTGAGATATTTTCATGAGGTGGTCGTCAATTACAACGGCGTAATTATACGTCGGCATACCGTCGCTCTTGATTATCACGATGTCTTTGAGTTTGTCGGAGTCTTTCTCTTTGAGGCCGTCGCTCATCACGTCAATTTGTCCGTAGACAATATCACGGAACGAAATATCCTGCCCCGGCTCAACACGGAAAATTATCGCTTCTCCGTCCCTGTATGCTTTGCCGTCGTTCACGAGATTATTCGCGTAGTCCCGGTAGATGTCGAGTCGTTCTGACTGTCTGTACGGCCCGCAGTCCCCGCCGATGTCAGGCCCTTCGTCCCAGTCGAGCCGGAGCCACTTCATGCCGGACATGATTGTTTGTTCGTACTCTTTTGTTGAGCGCACAAGGTCAGTGTCCTCAATGCGCAGAATGAATTTCCCGTTGTTGTGCCGTGCCCATAGCCAGTTGAACAGTGCTGTATGCCCTCCGCCGATGTGTAATGCTCCCGTCGGACTCGGTGCAAATCTTACGCGTACATTCATGCAAAAAATTTCTCCTCTGCAAAGATTTATACTTAACGCGAAAATTATACACGCAAAAAATATTATTCTTCCGGCACCGACGCAAATAACTTCTTGCGCTTCTGTACAATGTTGTAGCGCGGGTTGGCTTTCTTGATGAGTGCACTCATGACTTCGGGGTCGTCAGGGAGGTGATACGTACACAGTGCGAGTTTCGGTGCAAAGCGT
>CAJOED010000200.1 GCA_905233335.1 uncultured Synergistales bacterium | reverse complement strand
CCTTTTACTAATAATGCTTCATGTTATCATTAAATCACAAAATTTTTTTCGGAGGGTTAATCTTGGAGAAAACTTTTTACATCACCACGCCGATTTATTACGTGAATGACATTCCTCACATCGGCCACGCATACACAACAATAGCATGTGATACAATCGCCCGCTATAAACGCATGAAGGGCTACGACGTTCACTTCCTCACCGGGACTGACGAACATGGACAAAAGATACAGACCGCCGCACAAGCTCAAGGCATAACACCACAGCAGCTCGTCGACAAGATACACATGAACTTCAAGGACTTATGGCGCGTTCTCAACATCAGCAACGACGACTTCATACGCACAACGGAAGACAGACACATACGGGTAGTTCAGGCAATGTTCAAGAAACTCATGGACAAAGGCGACATCTACAAGGGCACATACTCCGGGTATTACTGCGTGCCTGATGAGACATACGTCCCGGAAAACGCCATAATCGAACGCGACGGCAAAAAGTTATGTCCTGACTGCGGCCGGGAATTAACGATAATGGAAGAGGAGAGTTATTTTTTCAGGGGATCAAAATACGTTCCCGAACTCATCAAATACTATGAAGAAAACGTGAAGTCCGTAATGCCTCGTGTGAGATACAACGAGATAATGAGTTTTCTCAAAGGCGGCGTGCGGGATCAGTCAGTTTCTCGTACCTCACTCAAGTGGGGCATCCCTGTTCCCGGCGACGAAAAGCACGTAATATACGTATGGTTTGACGCGCTGATAAATTACGCTACGGCTGTCGGCTATCTCGATGACCCCGAAATGTTCGCAAAGTACTGGCCGAACGTCAGACACATGGTCGGGAAGGACATTATCCGCTTCCACTGCGTAATATGGCCGTTGATGCTGCTGGCTCTTGGCCTTCCGTTACCTGTTGAGGTTGTAGCTCACGGCTGGTGGACTGTCGACGGCGAAAAGATGAGCAAGACCCGCAAGAACGTAGTAGACCCCGTGAAAATGGTACGGGATTATGGGCTTGATCCGTTCAGGTATTTTTTGCTGCGTGAAGTTCCTTTTGGGAATGACGGCGATTTTTCAGAACTTGCGCTTGTCGGACGAATCAACAGCGACCTCGCTAACGACTTGGGCAACCTCCTCAACAGGACGCTACAGATGATAAAAAGCTACCGTAATAACATTGTGCCCTCATGTGATGCGTCATCGGAACTTTCTGAAATGGCAGAAAAAACGCTTTCACGAGTCGACGAGGCAATGAATAACTTTACGTACGACGAGGCACTCAAAGCAATATGGGAGTTCATAAGCCGCGCAAATAAATTCATCGACGAAACTATGCCGTGGAAGCTCGCAAAGGACGAATCACAGTCAGCAAAACTTGATTTCGTGCTCCTGAACTTGTACGAGGCGTTGAGGCTGTCTGCTCTGCTCATTGCGCCGACGATGCCCGACACAGCAAAAAGGATATTCACACAGCTCGGACTTGATGCTGAACCGCTCACGATGAATTACGATTCATTCAGGTGGGGAGACGGGGCAGGAACGACAACTAGAAAAGCAGAAGTATTATTTCCGCGCATTGACATAGAAGAGTGGAAGAAGGCGCGCGAGGCAAAGAAGGAGGAAGCAGCAATGAAACCTGAAGGATTACCCGAAATAGCGATAGATGACTTTGCGAAAGTGGAGATGAGGGTAGCGAGAATAACAAAGTGTGAGGAGATACCACGCTCAAAGAAACTCTACAAGTTAGAGGTTGACTTGGGCTATGAGAAGCGCACTGTGTGTTCGGGGATTAAGGCATTCTTTACGCCGGAAGAACTTGTCGGGAAGACCGTAATACTCGTTACGAACTTGAAGCCCGTGAAGCTCTGCGGAGTCGACAGCAACGGAATGATTTTGGCCGCCAGCGTGAAGCATGACGGAGTAGCCGAACAACTCACATTACTAACGCCCGACGATAAGAATATTCCGCTTGGGAGCCGGGTGAGCTGACATGTCGTTAATCCGCAAAAAAGAAATGGAGTTCTTGCGCGGAGAAGTTGACGCATGGCGTGAAGACGACATCATCACCAGCGAACAGGCAGAAAGTATCTTGTCTTTGTACGAGGTCAGGACGGGAAATTTGCGGCTTGTTATGATGATTGCTGGGTGTGTTCTTGTCGGCTTGGGAGCAGCGAGCTTCATTGCGGCCAAGTGGAACGAGATACCGAAAATATTTCGTGTGTGCATTCTTGCGGCGGGGTATCTTGCTTCACTCACGGCTTATGCTTTCACGGGACGTTCGGAGACAAAGACGGGGCGTGCGTTTCTTCTGCTTGGGAGCGTGATATTCGGTGCTAGTATTCAGCTCATCACGAAAATGTACGGTTACGAGCTTGCTGTGTCTTCGCTGTTCGGGTGGTGGTCTGTGCAGGTGGTAATTACGGCTGTCGTTCTCCGTGATGACTGGCAGTTGTACCTTGCGCAAATAATCTCTCTCGTGTACCTGAACTTGACGGACGACATAAATTTTTTCGCGCTCCAGTTCGTGAACACCGCGAGAATTTCTCCCGTTGAGTTCTTTGCTCCCATGAATGCATTTGTGCTTGTTACGTCTCTATGGCTTGCGTGGTACGGCATAAAGTCCCGTGCGGCTATGAACATGAACATGCTGATTACTCTTCTGCTTATGGCTTCACGAATGAGCTTGTGTTTCGGCGGAACAATTACTCTGGTAGTTCTTGCGGTGTCGGGAGCTGTGATGTCGTTCGTGTCG
>CAJOED010000199.1 GCA_905233335.1 uncultured Synergistales bacterium | reverse complement strand
GCGGAAAATACTTCTACGCTTCACGTTACGTCGAGGGCACAAAGGGAATAGCTTTCCGCGCTGATATGGACGCATTACCCGTTGACGAATGCATCTCTCTCCCGTACGCCTCACACACTCCGGGCGTTTCCCACAAATGCGGGCATGACGGACACTGTGCGGCACTTTGCGGACTCGCTCTCGAACTCAACGCTATAGACATCAAACGTTCGGTGTACCTCATCTTCCAGCACGCAGAAGAGACCGGGCAGGGTGCTCGTGAATGTGCTAACTTGTTGCGCGAGAGAGCCATCAGCGAAATTTACGCGTTCCACAACTGGGGCGGCTGGCCAAGTAACAGCATCGTAGTCCGTGAGGGATTGTGTCAGTGTTCGTCAGCAGGACTCACGGTGAAATTCACGGGGAAAACTTCACACGCAAGCGAGCCGGAGAAAGGCATAAACCCCGCGTACACTATCGCCGAACTCATCACGAAAATTCACGACGCAGCACCCGAAAGAGTCTTATGCACAATCATCAACATCAAGCTCGGCGAAAAGAATTTCGGAATTTCCCCCGGCACAGGCGAAATATCTTTTACCCTCCGTGCTGAACGTGAAGACGACATGCGAACATTCCGTAATGCCCTCGTGAACTTGGCCGAAACTCTCGGTGCAGAACATAATCTCTCCGTCGAGTGTTCGAGCTGTGATTACTTCCCCGAAACCGTAAGTGATAGCGTGTGCGTTGACCGTGTCAGGAAGGCGGCAAAATCTTTGGGGCTTCACGTTATCGACATGAACGAACCTATAAGGGCATCAGAAGATTTCGGGTACTACACGAAACAGATACACGGAGCAATCTTCTACATCGGGAACGGCGAAAATTACCCGGCAATACACACAGCAAATTATGACTTCAACGACGATATTTTGGGGACAGCAATAGACATGTTCACGAAAATATTTTTGTGTGCGTGATAAAATAATTCCTGCGGGTAATTCAGACGGCCGCTCGTGAGAATTTTCACGGGAGGAAAGTCCGGGCTTCACAGGGCAGGGGGTCGGATAACGTCCGGCCGGAGCAATCTGAGGGAAAGCGCAACAGAAAATACACAGCCGCTTATTACGGCAATGGTGAAATGGTGAGGGTAAAAGCCCACCAGGTACGGAGCAATCCGCACGCTTGGCAAGCCCCCCCTGAAGCAAGATCAAATAGGGAGAGTTACAGCTGCCCGCTTGTTCTCCGGGTACTGATCGCTAGAGGCAATTCCGCGAGGTTTGTCCCAGATAAATGGCCGTCATAATACAGAACCCGGCTTACGAGTTGCCCGCATAATTTTTTCACACATAATGAGGACATTTCACAATTTGGACAGCATTAATTTTTACGACTGGCAGATACGGGCATTCAATCACATCAAGGATAACAGCGCAGTATTATCTGCTCCGACGGGATCAGGAAAGACATTAGTAGCTTACTTATGGGCCGGCATTCTCAACAGGGACGGGAGCGTCAATGCAAACCCTGAAGCGAACAGAATAATTTTCACCGCACCGATTAAGGCATTGAGCAACGAGAGATACTTGGACTTGCGGCGTATGGGGCTTGACGTGGGACTCGAAACAGGAGACTTCAAGCGCAACGAGGGAGCTAACATCATCTGCTGCACCCAAGAAATTTACACAATGAAGTACGCCAGCAGGCCGGGACAGAAATTAATCGTCGATGAGTTTCACTATATCTTCAACGATTCCGACAGGGCACGGACATATATTGACGGCATACGGAACACCAACCCCGACACATCTATACTCGTAATGTCAGCAACTTTAGGAAGCCTGAAAAATGTCGGGCATTATCTCTCTGAATTGTGCCAGCGGGAGTTCGTCATTCATGCCGCGAAAAAGCGCGTAACAGAATTAATCTTTCAGCCCGATAACCCCGTCAACGCATACAACATTCACGACGCGTTAGTGTTTCTGTTCTCGCAGAGGGGAGTGGTGGAGCTTGCCGACATGATAGCACGAACACGACGGAGAATCCCGCCGCCATACGTGAAAAGACTTGAGGAACTCGCAAATATTCTTGAGGTCAAGAAGATGATAGGCTGTCTGTTCAAAGGAGTGGGCATTTATCACGGGAGTATGCTTCCCAAAGAAAAATTGCTGGTGGAGTCGGCGTTTCGTGAAAGATTGATTGATGTAGTCTGCGGGACTAATGCGCTTGCTCTAGGGGTAAATCTTCCGGCACAGTTCGTAATTTTCGCACAGCTCGTGAGCACATTCCGATATGCGCCGATAACAAAGAATGAGTTTCTGCAGATGTCAGGCCGTGCAGGGAGAAAGGGACTTTTTGACCCCGGCTATGTGTCGTGGCTGAAGGACTCTCCGTTTGAGTGCGAACACTTCAGCACCGGGAAAATTTTCCGCCAGCTCATGAGCAGGACGCTTGAACCCGCTGTGATAAAGTTACGGCCTTCATACGGGAAATTATTACGCAGGCAAGTTCTGATTGACTATGAAGCAGAATACATCGCTGAAAACTCACTGCCGTTACTGAAAGCTAATCATGTTCTGCAGGACCTCAAAGCGGGAATGAAGAAGATAGATACTGCTGTGAATCACCTCGCGCGGAAAAGTGAACGCGGACGCTTCAAGTCCATTCTTGCGGAGATGACGAGATGGAAGTCGACGAGAATCTCGAAATGGCCGCGCTGTTTCTTGATGAGGCTTCACCGAGTGCGTTGATGGCCGCAAAACTCATCATGCAGTACGAGAGAAATTATCTGCAGGCGTTGCTGAAGATAAAGCGTTTCTCGAACCAGCTCCCTAGAAAGTATCGCTTCAGGCTCATGGACGAACTCAACAGGACAGTGGACAGCATAGACCCGACAATCTATGGCTTTGAGGAGAAACTCGGTGAGATTGAGGCGGGACGCTAGAGCCTCACTTTCTTGTTGCCCGCAATCAACTTCAGGAGGTGAAGCCTTATCGTATCTCTTATGCCGCGCCACCTTCTTTTGTAGTCGTTTACTTTGTTGCGTAGTATTATGTTTTGCGCCTCTACGATATGCCCGAAAAATTCTGTGTATTCAGGGTAGTATTTATTGATGATGTTCTTGATGTCGCTGATGTCTTCTGAACGCATAATGGCTGCGTGCGGGAAAAATTTTTTGTCGAAACTTCCCGGAAGAGCGTCCCACGTAATAAGCAGACTCTCGAACAGATTACGTACATACTTCACAGTGTCATCAACAACACGAAATGCTCCGATGTTAGCAAAGTAAAAATCGTAGTCCGACACCGGCATAATTTTTTCGTCCGACACTACATGACTGAACAGATACCGGCACGCTAAATCTTCATCGCGCTCTTCTACGCATTGCAGGTTAATATCATGAAGTACAACCCACGACGCATTGAGCTTCATGAATGGGAGTATGCACAAAAAGTTCAACGTTTCCCACGGGTGAATATGTGCGGTGTCGAGGACGAGCATATCAATATCTCCGCCGACCTTCTCAATGAAGCGCGATATGTCCCCGCCCCTGTATACTGTCCATTTGTCTTTGAGGTGTGAAAATTTTTCGTCAACAAGATAGCCGGAAAGTTTATCTGTATTGCCGCCGTAATATTTTTCGCAGTAGTCTACAGAGATTAATTTTGCGCCGGGAATGTCTTTTATTGCGTTGAGGATTATTGCAGAACCGCCGCCGCTCGCTACACCGACTTCAAGAATTTTTGCGGGCTTGAAATATCGTATTATGCCGTTGAGAAAATATTTTTCGTTCTTCTGCATTTCTGAATACGGAGCGACATTATCATATATCTCATCAAGCCGTTCACGTTCACATTCCTCAAATTGTATGGGCGCATTATTTTTCACATTGTCAACCGTCCTTATTGTGAATTATGCTGATTATATCATGAGATTTTTGCGCTGTTGTATAATTTGCGGGATTAACACAAAATTTTTCGATGGAGGTATGAATTTCTTTATGCCCTATAATTTTGCTGACATAGAAAAAAAAT
>CAJOED010000198.1 GCA_905233335.1 uncultured Synergistales bacterium | reverse complement strand
CCGATTCTGACGACGGGACAGGCCCGGCAGACTGGACAGTACTCGCGGGGACATGGGAAGCGTCAGAAGGCTATGTTATGTTTTTCCCCGACAGCGGAGCAGTGAAGTTCTCTCTCAATGCCGACAAAACAGAGAGCGTCGATGTAACAATCACGGGAAACAGCAGCTCAGGCTATGATGTCAGATTCAGTGAGGGAGCAATCACATTCACCAGTGCTACGGGAAAAACTTATGACGGCTCCCGCGAACGTTCATTCGAGTACAGCGACAACAGCGGGTTATACAAAGTCATAGCTGGCGGCAAAGTCAGGAAGGAAGGCACTGAAGAAGGGCTTTCAGTTTCGAGGGTGATAGAGTTCGTTGATGAGGACACCGTAATATTCACGGTAAAAAGGAAGAGAGCCGACACAAGCTCCTCACGTGAGGCAGAAATCACATTCATTCGCGCAGGAAATTAACGCGTAAATATTTTCGGGGGCACTCTGAATTTATCGGGGTGTCCCTATTTTTTTGCTGTACAATATACCCATTCCACAAATACAAAAAAAATTTTCAGAGGGGGGAAATTAATGCGCGATTACGTGAAACTGACCGAGCGTGATAATGTTGCAGTTGTTACGCATGACGTGAAAAAAGGCGTTGAGATTATGCCCGGCCTTGTGCTTCTTGATGACATTCCGCAGGCACACAAATTCGCACTCGTCGACATTCCCAAAGACGGAGAGATTATCCGTTACGGTGTAGTGCTGGGCTATGCACTTGACCCGATAAAGCGAGGCGCATGGATCAACGAGCACATGTTACGGCTTCCCGTATCACCGTCGGTCGACAACATGCCATGGGGCACCAACATCGTGAAGGATCTTCCTGAAGCACCCCGAAAAACCTTCATGGGCTACAGGAGCGCGGACGGATTTTACGCGGGGACACGTAACATCTTGGGCATTCAGACGACAGTTCAGTGTGTGCAGGGAGTACTTGATGTTGCCGTCGAAAAAATCAGGCGTGAAATTCTGCCGAAATACCCGAATGTTGATGATGTTGTTGCGATTAACCACGCTTACGGGTGCGGTGTTGCGATTAACGCTCCGAACGCAAAATTTCCGATAAGGGCACTGCAGAACATAGCGAAACACCCGAACTTCGGCGGGCAGTTAATGGTCGTATCTCTTGGGTGCGAAAAGCTGACTGTCGACAGGCTCGTCGGTGAAGAGAACAATACGCCCGATAATGTCGTAGTTCTGCAGGAGTGCAGGGGCTTCAATGCGATGATGGACGCAATAACGGGACTTGCGGAGAAAAAACTTGCCATTCTCGACAAAAGACGGCGTGAAGAACTCCCGTTGAGTGAGCTGTTAGTGGGTATGCAGTGCGGCGGAAGTGATGCGTTTTCGGGAGTGTCGGCTAATCCTAGTGCAGGTTACGCGGCTGATATGCTCGTGCAGGCGGGAGCTACAGTGATGTTCAGTGAGGTAACAGAAGTCAGGGACGGCGTGAACTTCATTGCGGAACGCTGCGTGAGTGCTGAAGTGAGAGACAAACTCGCTGACGAAATGCGCTGGTATGATGCATATCTTGACGCGGGAGAAGTCGACAGAAGCGCAAACCCGACACCCGGCAACAAGAAGGGCGGACTAAGCAACATCGTAGAGAAAGCTATGGGCTCAATCGCGAAATCAGGAACGAGTCCGATAGTAGAAGTTCTCTCACCTGCAGAACGTCCGACGAAACACGGCATGATTTACGCGGCGACTCCTGCAAGTGATATTGTGTGCGGGCCGTGTCAGCTTGCGAGCGGAATAGGGCTTCAGGTGTTCATGACGGGGCGGGGGACTCCGTACGGACTTGCGGCGGCTCCGGTGATTAAGGTATGTTCACGAAACGAAATGAAAGAACAGTGGCCGGATGTGATAGATATTAGTGCGGGTGCTGTTGTTACGGGTGAGAAAACTATTCAGGAAGTCGGGACGGAATTATTCAACTTCATTATTGACGTTGCAAGCGGGACAAAGAAACCCTACACAGAACAGTATGGGCTTCATAACTTCTTGTGCATCTTCAACCCTGCTCCCATAACGTAGAGTATAATGATTGCTGGCCGGGGGCATCGGTGAATCTGATTTCGGGTCAGAGTCGTTTTCGGACGTAATCACCGGGGGCTTGGCCGTAATTTTTTGTGTTCGGACTGTTCGTAGAGGGGTAGCCGGACATTTTTTTGATGATAAATTCAATTGTCATATTTTTTCATGAGCACGTAGCAGAAGAACGGACCTCCCGTTAATGCTGTAATCACTCCCGCAGGAAGTTCGCCCATTTTTTGCGCAGCACCGTCCGCCGCACACATCACCAACGCACCCATTAACGCCGCATGAACTATCACCGGTCTGTGTGAAGCCCCCGCAATTTTCCGCGACACATGAGGCACGACCAGCCCGACAAATCCCACGACACCGAACGAACTCACACACAGCGCGACTCCTCCCGAACAGCACACGAGAAGCACGCACCGAGAACAGCCGCCCTGTTCCTGCCGAGCGACATAGCATCAAGCACCGGGCCGAGAACATACGCGGGAATACTCACGCACACGACACCGAAGACTACACGCCCAACATCATGACTTCCTGCTCCCGAAAAACTTCCCATAATCCACAGCACGACCGCACCGATCTTGTCGCCCGCAATGGCTTTCAGGAGAGTAACGCCCGCAGAGAGTACAGCGTTCGAGATTACGCCCGCAAGAATAATTTTGCCGCTTCCGCCGCGACTCGCGATTATTCCCGTGAGTACAAGCGCAAGGATTGCCCCCGCAAACGCACAAGGCATAACAGCAAATGTCCCGGCGATAATTCCGATTGACGCACCGAACGCCGCTCCTGAAGCAATGCCCAAAGTGTATGGCTCCGCAAGTGGATTAGCCAGCAAGCCCTGAAGAACAACGCCCGACACCGCAAGAATTCCTCCCGTGCCCAGCGAACATAGCAGTCTCGGCAGACGTACAGCACGAATTACGACAGCTTCGGGGGAAAAATCATCATGAACAAGAAAGCGAATCACATCGGGGAGAGCTATAGCCCATTCACCGGAAGTGATCCGCCATATTGATATTATGACTATGAGTGCAAGAAGGAGAGTATTATTCTTTGTCTGTGAGTTCATGAATGCGCCGCGTGAACTCCGCAGAAATTCTCACGTCCTCGCCCAAGCCGACAAGGTACGTCGTAATGTCCTCGTAGCCCTCACGCCGTAATACGTTCAGCCATGACTCGTCGTCATCTTCTCCGGCCAAGTCGTTATTCGCGTGATCCCCTGCTACTATCATCAACGGACTCAATACCAGCTTTTTGATTTCGGGGTGCCTCTTGAGCTTCGCGGTTACGTCATCGATTAACGGCCTGGCTTCAACCGTTCCCAAGAAAAATTTTCCGTATGCTTTGCGGTCAAGTTCTAGCTGTAACTGTGAGTATAACGCGTTCGCAAAATGTTCGGGCGTTCCGTGTCCCATGAGAATTATTGCGGTGTCTTTGTCTTTGAGCTGTGATGCAAACCGCGCGATTAACACGTCGGCCATTCCTGCTGTATCGTCGGAACTGTTCATGAACGGTCTGCCAAGTTTCAGCGAATGAAAACCGTATTTGCCTTTGAGAGTCCTGAATGCCTGCACTACGTTTTTGATTTCGTCGTACTCTTCACCGGGTATTATGTGCGTCGGCATGACACATACATTAGCGAATCCCTCGTCGTTAAGTTCCGCAAGAGCTTCTACAGGATTCGGGATGATTTCTCCGAACTCCCTCGCAATTTTCCTGCGTATTATGTTTGATGTGAATGACAGCCTGACTTCTGTGCCGGGGAACTCTTCGCGTGTGGCGTTCACCAGGTTATCGATGGCCTTGCGTGCTTCGGGCATTGATGTTCCGAATGACACAACGAGAACAGCATTTTTGTCTTCAGCGAATGAAGGACAGCAGAACAGTACAACGAGAATTAGAGCTGTGAAAAATTTGTGCATGATAAAAGATTGAGCCTCCTGAAAAAATATTGCGCATAAAATTATACACGTAAAACACGATACGAAATTATCAGCCCGTCAAGTTATAATTACACGAAAAAATTTTTTGCGTGAGGTTATCTCATTGATAAGCGTCATAATTACCACATACAAGCGCGAACCAAAAATGTTACGTCGTGCGATTGACAGCGTAATTAATCAGACATACACGGACTGGGAAATAATTATTGTCGACGACAGCCCGGAAGATTATGCGTTGCGTGATGATGTGCGTGATATGGTGCTTGGCCTTGATGGCAATATTCGTTACGTGAGGCATGAGAAGAACATGGGAGTCAGTGCCGCCCGCAACACAGGGATAGTTCTCGCGAAAGGTGAGTATGTTGCGTTTCTTGATGATGATGATGAATGGCTGCCGGAAAAGCTCGACATGCAGTTACGTGCATTCACTCCTGAAACGGGCTTTGTGTACTGTCGGAATTATTACGTTGATGATTCTACAGGGGACATTCACGAGGTCATGAAGCCGAAACGTGAAGGCAATATCTACGGCGCAATCATGAGGGAAAATTTCGTCGGGTCTCCTAGTTTCGTGATGGTACGTGCTGAATGTCTGCGTGAGGCCGGTGGGTTTCCTGTTGAGACTCCGCGTGTTGAGGCGTGTGAGGACTGGGACTTATGGATACGGCTTGCGGAGAAGTACAATGCCGGGTTTGTTGATACAGCACTGGTGAAGTATCATGACAATCACGGCGAACACGGCGATACATTGCTGAAGAGGATACGCGGCCAGGAGTATATATACACGAAATACGCAAAATACATTCACGCTCACCCGTATATAATGTGCAAGAGGCTTTCAGCTCTGTCGTCAATGAACAGGAAGGCCGGGAATTATGGGAAGGCGTTAAAATATTTCGTGAAGGCGTTACCGTTTCAGGTGTTCAGGCTTGGGATGCACATAAAAGAGTTTGTGAAGGGGGAAAAGTGAGAGTGATACTTGCGGCAATAACGACATGCAAACGTAAGCCCGAAATGGTAGAGCGTGCGTTGAAGAGTGTCATTGCGCAGACATATAGGGACTGGAATTGTGTGGTAGTTGATGACAGCCCGGAAGATTATGAGTTTCGCGGAGATGTCCGGCGAATGGTAGAGGGATATGCGGCGAATGATGAGCGAATAAGCTACGTAGCACACGACAAGAACTACGGGGCTAATTATGCGCGGAATACTGCCCTGAAGATTGCGGAAAATACGCAAGGG
>CAJOED010000197.1 GCA_905233335.1 uncultured Synergistales bacterium | reverse complement strand
CTCATCACCCGAATATATATGCGCGTAATCTTTTGGGTCGAACTTCACGACAGAATATTCATTGTCCCCGTCGAGAAACTCCGCAAGTGATGTCTCACGTACTACGCCCTTGAAGTCAGAATGTCCGTTTTCGCCGGTGTAGTGTATGACCGTCCCGCCCTCAACGTACACGCCGTAGTGAGCATACAGCCCGCGCCCGACACGAATAACATCTCCGTTCTTCAACGCTGCTCATCTCCTTTTGTGCCGTCAATAAGCTGCTTGAGAGTCTCTCTGCCATTGATGATATTATGCTCTATGACTTTGGGTGTTTCACGCATGATGTGTTCTGTTTCGTCGAGAAGTTCACCGATAAAGTCAGATACTTTCATCGCCCTAAACCTCCTCACTAAACAACGCTGATAATTTTACGGTAAAGCCGCTCATATGACTCCTTAATATCTTTGCGCAAATTCTCACTTCTAAAATATGCATCATATTTCTTGAACATATCCCGATTGTCTTGGGCATTCAGATAACACATAAAGTTTCGCTTTCTGATCTGCCCGATAAAGTTTGTACTCCGAGTCGGAAAGAAATAACTCTTCAAAGAATCCCATAATTACACCTTCTCTACTTCTCCGTTTGCATTGACACGGTACTTTGTCCCGCAACGTGTACATGTCGTAGTATGGCCTTTGCTGTCGGGGATAGTGAGGTCTTTTCCGCATATGGTCATATCCTCTTTGCGCCCATCACACTTGAAGCGTATCAGCATATTTTTTTCCTCCTGCTTGTGTATAATTTGTGTTCATGTTACACAATTATTCTCACAAAATAGAATGCATTTGATTCACGCCGTCGCAACACTCATTCTGTCGAGCACATTTCTTATTCCCGACAGCAGCGATGCATTATCAGGGAGCGTAATATATCTGCGCTTTCTCACAACGTCATCAAAGATCGGCCTCATCATATCTTCCGCAAAACCATATCTGCTTGAGCTTGCGTACATGTCCTTCAACGTTGATGCGTCGATTTTCTCTTTCAGTCGGTCGGCTGTACTTTCTGCTTCTTCCTGGTTGACGAGATACTCCCCGGCAAGATCCTCAAATTCTGACTGAACAATCCGCAACATTTCTTTAGCGTCGTCCTCTATAAATTCATCAAGTACTGCATTCGTTACTTCTCCAGCAACGCTCCCGCCTCCGAACGCACCCAGAAGACCACCGATAACTCCTCCGACAGCTGTCCCGACAAACGGAATGAATGACCCGACAGCAGCTCCTGCCGCCGCTCCTCCCATCCAGCCCGCTGTACCTCCCGCAACAGAAGCAGCAGTAGTCGTTACGTTCTTGAACATCTGACCGAATGAGATCCTGCCCATAAAAATATTTCCCAAGTCGACAGCAGACAACAGCCCTGTTACTACAACGCCCGTTATGATGTTCCCGCGAAGTAACTTTGACGCACTCTTCATTGCCGCCGCACCGTATATATTCGAGCCGCTCCTGAAGGCATTTACGATTATTGCGCTCGCTTTAGGCCCTAATGCACCGACGATTGCGTCAGTTGTCCCGACTAACATTCTGTTCATTCCTGCCTTCGCAAGCTGACTCGCACATAATGACGTTAACGCCGCCATGCCTCCTACCTTCATGAATGATATTCCTGCATTTTCGAGAGCAGCATTAAAATCTTCTCCGTTCCATATGGAGACAGCAAACGAAATACCCGCGCTTATTCCTCCGGCACATGCTCCTGTTATCATTCCCGTAGCAGCATCGAATTTCAGTGAGTCGATAGTTCCGGCCTTTGCGATATTTTTTGCCTGCTGGTAAGTATAGTGGCCTTTTCTCACAATCTCCTTTGCCTTTGCCGGGTCATTTATGCCTTTCATCTGGCCGTCCTTGATTCGTCCCTCAAGTGCCTTTACAGCATCATCATACTTATCTGAAGGAACTTCTATCTGCATGGGTGTGCCGTCAGCGTTCCAGTACCTGAAGCCGTCCTTGCTGAAACATTCTTTGATGCACGCACTGCCGGTCTTGCAGTATTTCGACTGTATATATACTCCGTCTACTATTCTGTCAGCACCGTTCAGCATATTGTCATCACCCAAAATTCTTGCGTCATGCCCGGTGAGTTTGTCGTACATGTGATTCGCCCGTTCTGCCGCAAAGCCGTGCCCTTGAGGAGTAGCGAATTTGTCGTAGCTGTAGGCTGTCGATGCCGCGCTTACGTCCCCGTAAATCGTCCCGGCAATGTCCGCACCGCTGAAAGTGTTTGAGCCGACTCGGACATCTGCTCTGACATTTGTGCCGCCGGAAAGGAGATTGTGAGCCGCAATCCATACAGGGCGGAATGGGGAATCCTTCAGCCATCCAGGAAGAGAGCCGGCACCAGCTTCATACAGAAAGAAATCCGCGCGGGAATAAGCTCCTGACTTGTGATATATCCCCTGTGCAGAAAAAACGAAACATTCATAAGCACCAGCATTATTGATTACTGCAAAAATATTCTCGTCGGGTTCGTGAATGTCATACTTTCTCTTGTCGAATGAAAGCGGAATTGCAGGAGCAAAATAATATTCATACCCATAACTGCCTCTATCGTCATCTTTTATCATCGTGAGTTCGGAAATAATTTTTGAGCATAACTCTTCATATGACATGAACTTTTCTCCTCACACGTAAATTTTTTGTATTCGAATGCATTTGATTCACATAAAACGAGGGTTGCAAGTTGTCATCATTCAGGCTCACGAAAAAAACAATATCACGACTGAAAGCAAAATTTGAGGAGTTCCAGCTATCACGCAGAATAATTCACAGAAACATTCAGGATTACGTCCGGGACTACAGAAATTTTCAGGGAAGCCCCGACGACCGCCGAGAGTTTCTTGAAGGTGAGTACGTACCGCGCGCCCCCGACATTACGCACCTCGTTTTCACCGGCGAAAATATTTTGTGGAACATTGAAGATATTGCGCTGATTCTTGGCCGGGACTCCTCGTCAATATCGCGACTCTTTGGCAGAATAGAACAGCGTCCGGGATTGTGCGTCCGTCTTCTTGCTTTGAGGCATGACGCAAAATCCGCCAACAACGTCCCCATTAACGCATACGACGAGGAAATTTTTGATCTGATTGTCGACGAATACGAGCAGGAATATCTTGAACGCTTCACGAGGCCAAGACGAGGGGAAAAATCATCTTACGCTGATGAGGTCTTGCGGTTTTGGGAGTCCATGAAGGCAGAAAGTTATGCTTCACCCCTTGCGCTGTTTGATGACAATGACGACGACGACGACGACGAACTCTACGACTTTCCCGGAATGCGCTGGGCTGATGTGTTCGCGTTAATGTTCCGGCGGGCATTGACACCGGGCATTCTCGTAGTGTTCCCGCTGGTGTTCGCGGTGATGTTCGAGCTTGCGCGTAGGTGGTCGGTGCTCGTTGGTGTGTTCGCGGGAGCGTCGGCTGCTGTGCTGGTAGTGTGTGCGGTGATGCTGCGACAACGTAAGAACAGGGCGGCAGTGTTCGCGAACGTCGGAGCTGTGGCGATGATGTCGGCATTGCTGTGGGGTGTAGGGCTGGTGTCGGACGGCACAATATACACTCCGGGCGGAGGAGCTTTGACGCTGAAAGATGACGTACACAAAATTACTCTCGTCCCGCAATTATGGGAAAATCATACGCTTGCTTTCCGTGTGAACAGTGAGAATTATGATGACATGAAAGAAATTTTTTACAGGACAGACAAGAACTCGCAATATAAATCAACGGGCTTCAACTTCAACAATTACCCTGACTTGCTGATAGAACCGGGCATTGTGTCAGGAGAAATCAATATTGACGTGAAGTATACAGATGTCAGCGGGAAGGAACACGGAGCGTTTTCGTTCACGTTCAACGTTGAGGACGAGCGCATGAGACTCAGCAAAGAATACATAGTCTATAACTCGTGGCTGTATGTTACGAGGTGGGCAGGGGATACGGCAATACATTTTTCTGTGAGCAGCAATTACGCAGATAATGTTGTTGGGTGTGTCGTGTATGGCATTAACACGGAGAAACCCGACAAGCTGTTTTTCCCGCGAGGTGATGATGACATAATATTACGCCGGGATGATGACAGTATAGAGTTCGTGAGTTCGTATATTGTGTTTGTTGACGGGACGAGTTCGGACATCAGAATAACGAGATGACTTCTGCACGTGAACAGGAAAACCCCTCCCGACTTCGTCGGGAACAATCTTTCAATATGTCCCACCCACCCACCCACATATTGAAAGATTGTGTCGGGTCATCTTCTCCCCGCAAATATCTTCACCAGCCACCAGGGGATTAACAACCACCCAAGCAATAACCCTAGAAT
>CAJOED010000196.1 GCA_905233335.1 uncultured Synergistales bacterium | reverse complement strand
TGAATGTAATCAACGAGGGCGTTATTCATGGTTATTCGCTTTCTCTGCCGTAATCAGGATGTAGTTTACGGAGCCGTCATTGTTGAGCATGACAGAAACATTTGCGCCGAACACACAGCGTCCAGGTATAATTTCGTGCCATACAGTTTTTGGTGAGGGCTTATTGTCATCCTGTGAGAACAGGGAGCGCACCTGCAAATCACTCATCCCGAGCAATTCTCCTAGCAGCCGAACGTTTTTTTGGTTAGGGAAATGTTTACCCGTAATCCAATCGCGAATGGTAGGAGTGGACACATGGAGATACTGAACGGCATCATAGATAGTGAGATGTTTTTGCTGTAAAGCCTGTTCGAACTTATTCATGCGTAAAACCTCCTGAAACATTTAGCGATGGAGCGTTCGGTGGAGCCAGTAGCGATGGCGATGAGAGCAATCTCATTCTGTGATGGGATGAGTGATCCCTTCTGCCAAAGAGCGGCGCGCGATGAGCTGACGTTGCAGATGAACGCGAGGTCGTCAGTGGTGAGATTGTGAGCAGTCATGAAGTCGCTGAAAGAGTTAGTCATGATATCGTCTCTCATTCTGCATGATGTGATTGAACATGCGCCATGACAGATTACGCAACTGAGGATTAACGGCCATGAGAGCCAAGAAAGCCTTGATGTTGATGCAGTCTTGAAGGAGTGATAAAAGGTCCTTACTGTACATAGAAAAAAATCTCCTTTCGTGATTAACCCGATGAGTTGCCAGAGAAAATTACTTGTCGAAATTGAACAAGTTATCGGGGTTATAAGGTTGAGGGTTGAAGCCCTGTGAATTAGCGCTGCTATTGTTGGGAGTGAAGAAGCTCTTGATTTTTGGGAAAGTTTTTCCCGCGTTCATTTCGTGAATGATGACGATGCCGCCCACGTGGTTGATCCAGCTTTGAATATTGAAGTCTCCGAGAGTCAGGGAGAAAGCGTCTGCGAATTTTTGGTAATAGAAGTTGGAGCGATTTACGGAGCGTGGAGAAGAGTTATCGAACACGAGGTAATGTTTGAGCGAAAAATTGTTGTTATTGAGAGCGAGGGAAATTTCGAGCATGGGAAGCCCTTTAGCGCGAGTAAATTTTTCGACGACGCCGGAGATAGTGGCGAGGTAATTACCCGGTGCGGGTAAGTCGAATTTAGGAGGAGTGAATGTCCAGTTCATGAAAATAGTCCTTTCTGTTAGGTATGATTTTGTGCTGACTCGGCTGGGTATCCGCCAACTACACAAAACAGGGAAGAAAAAGTAATAATCTTTGCTTGTTAAAACGTTTGACAGAATGTAAAATTTCGTATAGTACTACCCAAATTTTTTCGGGATTAGCAGTTAATTTTATTTCAGCACCCCCTCATATTTTGGGAATATAAATAATTTTTTCAGCAGACAGAAAGGACAAAGATTTTATTATGCAGTATGTATTGTCGTTATTGTTCTTTATTGCCGGGTCAGGGCTGGGCTATGCGGCTCTCCGTGCATGGGACAATTCACGAATCAACGGAGTGAAAAATCAGATCAGCAACATGCTCAAAGAAGCAGAAGACACAGCGGAAAAAGTCCGTCAGTCAAAAGTAGCCGAAACACGCGAGGAAGTCAGCAGGTTACGTCAGGAAGCACAGAAGGACATCAAGGAACGACGCACCGAAATTCAGCGCACCGAACGCAAGCTCGAACAGAAAGAAGACAACCTCGACAAGAAAATAGACCGGGTAACGCGCAAAGAAGACGAACTCAAACAAAAACATGAGGAACTCGAAAAACGCCGCGCCGCCCTCGAAAATACCATTCAGCAGCAGGAAGCAAAACTTCAGGAAATCGCCGAAATGACAAAAGAACAGGCTCAGGAAATATTACTCCAGAAGACAGAACAGGACGCAAAACATATTCTTGGGTTGAGGCTCAAAGAGCTTGAAGAGTCCGCAAGCCGTGAAGCAGAACGAAAAGCACGGGATCTCATAATCGGTGCAATGCAGAGATGTGCCGCAGAAAGTGCCGGTGAAAGCAGCATAAGCGTAGTGCCTCTACCGTCAGAAGAAATGAAGGGGCGCATCATAGGCCGTGAAGGGAGAAATATTCGCGCGTTCGAGAACTTGACGGGAGTAGACCTCATAATCGACGACACTCCCGAAGCCGTAACATTGTCGAGCTTTGATCCAATACGACGCGAAATAGCACGCCGAGCAATGGAGAGACTCGTAGTGGACGGACGAATACATCCCGCACGAATCGAGGAACTCATCGAGAAAGCCGCACGCGACATCGACGACGAAATGATTACGGAAGGCGAAAACGCAATGCTCGAACTCGGCATAAAGAACATGAACACAGAACTTGTACGGACGGTCGGACAGCTCAAGTTCCGTTACAGCTACGGGCAGAACGTGTTATCGCACAGCATGGAGGTAGCACAAATAGCCGGGATTATTGCGGCGGAACTCGGACTTGATGAGGAAATCGCACGGCGCGGAGGGTTACTGCACGACATCGGCAAGGCCATAGACAGACAGGTAGAAGGTTCACACGCTGAAATCGGCGCGGACTTGGCCAGGAGACTCGGAGAACGTCCCGAAATAGTTAGCTGTATCGCCGCTCATCATGATAATCTTGAAGTGAGTTCGGTGTATGAAGTCATCGTGTCAGTGTCCGACGCTATAAGTGCCGCAAGACCCGGTGCACGACGTGAGAGCCTAGACGCATACATCAAGAGACTCGAAAAACTTGAGGAGATTGCGCAGAGTTTTCCGGGAGTTACGAGAGCTTACGCAATACAGGCAGGACGAGAAGTGCGCGTGATACTGAATGCCGGAAAGACCGACGACNNNNGACGGAGCAGTACACAAACTTGCTTACGACATCGCAAAAAGAGTAGAAGCAGAACTGAAATATCCCGGACAGATAAAGATAAATGTATCGCGGGAAACAAGAGCGTCGGAGTTTGCGAAATGAGGATATTATTTTCGGGTGATGTTGCATGGAACACGGGACGAAAAGCATTTGCCGCCGCCCTTCCCATACTGAAACGCGAACACGGAGCATTCGACTTCATAATCATAAACTGTGAGAACGCCGCACACGGTAAAGGCATGACCGACAAAATATTCGATGAGTTCATTGCGCTTGGTGTTGACGCTATGACTTCCGGCAATCACATTTGGGACAAGCCCGGCTTCTTTCCCATGCTCGACTCTGAAACGCGGATATTCCGCCCGGCAAATTACCCGTCATCATGTCCGGGACGCGGCTACGGTGTCATTGAACGCAAAGGCAGGCGGCTGGGAGTCATGAGTCTTCAGGGTCAGGCGTTCATGCCGCCGATAGATTCTCCGTTCTCGTGCGCTGATGACGCAATCGACGACATGAGAGCAAAATACGGTGAGAGTCTGCCGGTGTTCGTCGACTTCCACGCGGAAGCTACCAGCGAGAAACAGGCAATGGGCTTCTACCTCGACGGGCGGGTGTGTGCGGTCATCGGGACACATACTCACGTGCAGACGGCGGACGCTCATGTTCTCCCGAAAGGTACGGCGTTCATGTGCGACGCGGGCATGACGGGCGGACACGGAGGGTTAATCGGTGTGAGTGTCGAGTCGGTGATGCCGAAATTCACGCAGGGGCTTCCGTGCAAGTTCGAGGCTTGCGTGAGTAATCCGGCTTTCAACGGAGCGATAATTGATGTCGATGATGAGTCAGGCTTGGCCGTGAGCATAAAAGGTATTCAGTTACCAGTAGAAGTGTAAATCATAATCGGGGTGCTGTAAAAAATTATTCTCTCTCTTGTTGCAGGGGGAGAATTTTTTTTGCTGATGATATTATAATTATGCTTTCACAAAACATTGAAGGAGGAAATAATATTTATCATGCGCAAACTTTTAGAACTTCTCACTCTCGGAGTGCTCGTGTGCTCCCCGGCATTTGCTGACGAACCAGCCAAACGTCCCGTCGCAAAATTCATTACGAACATGGGAACTTTCCGAATCGAATTGTACTCTGACTTGGCACCGAACACCGTAAAAAAT
>CAJOED010000195.1 GCA_905233335.1 uncultured Synergistales bacterium | reverse complement strand
TCTTTTGCGGGAAAACATAAATATTTTGCGTTTGCGTCGTGGTTTTTGTCGGGCATAAGCTCACTCACCGCTATAATTCCGTTCTGGTACGTGTGGCGTATAGTGTGCAGTATTCTTTTCAGCGATGGGACAGAAAACATTTCGCTTTACGGGAAACTCGCATTTATCTCCGCCGTCATTGCTATTCTGTTCTACGTTCTTGCGCTGGTCTGCTCACACTTGGCCGCTTTCCGTATTGCCTCGAACATCAGAGTGAAGCTCCTGCGTCATATCTCGTTGCTGCCCCTGGGCGTAATAGATGAACTCGGAACGGGACACTTGCGGCGTATCATCATCGACACCAGCGGAGCCGCCGAAACGTATCTTGCTCATCACCTCCCGGACAAGTACGGAGCATTATCGCTGACTCTCGGCCTTCTCGTGTTGTTATTCCTACAGGACTGGCGGATTGCTCTCGTGAGCCTTGCGCCGATAGTGCTGGGGTTTATCGTGATGTCCTTCATGACGGGAGAAAGTATGCGCCGGAAAATTGCAGAGTACCAGAACGCTCTTAACCTCATGTCGAATGAAGCAGTAGAGTATATTCGCGGTATGCCCGTCGTAAAAACTTTCGGACAAAGCGTATACACTTTCAGGAGATTCCAGAAGGCAATCATGAACTATGAAGCATGGACAACAGCATACACGAATGAATTACGAATGCCCATGATGTGTTTTACGCTGGCGGTGAACGGTTCGTTTTTCTTTCTCATAGCGGCGGGAGTTTTTGTGAGCGTGAATTATGGTGTGTCCCGTGAGTTTCTTGCGAATTTTGCGCTCGCGGTGATTATTGCCCCGTTGATTTCCGTTACCCTCATGCGCACGATGCGACAGAACGAAAACGCAATGTTATCAGCCGACGCACTCAAACGCATTCACGAAATCTTCAGCATGAAGCCGCTTCCCGTTCCCGAAACATTCAGCACTCCCGGAAATTACGGTGTTGATGTCGACAGTGTGTCTTTCAGTTACGGCAGGAAGAGCAGCGCACTCACGGACATAACGTTATCGATAAAGCCCGGTGAAACTCTTGCGCTCGTCGGGCGTTCGGGAGGGGGAAAGTCGACACTCGCGAAATTAATCGCACGCTTCTTTGATGCCGGAAAGGGCAGAATATCAATCGGCGGCGTTGACGTGAAGAATTGTGATGTTATGAAGTATATTGCGTTCGTTTTTCAGGACAGTAAATTAATACGCGGCACAATCCTCGACAACCTGCGAATGTCAAAGCCTGGTGCTTCACATGAAGAGATACTTGCGGCACTGAATGCTGCGGGCTGTGATGACATCATCGCGAAATATCCACTCGACGCGCAAATTTCTCACCTTTCCGGCGGCGAGGCACAACGTATCACTATCGCGCGTGCATTCCTGAAGGATTCACCCATAATCATAATGGACGAGGCAGTAGCATTTGCTGACCCCGACAACGAACACAAAATCAACTCGGCACTATCACGGCTTGCGGAACATAAGACGGTCATCATGATTGCCCATCGTCTTTCCAGCGTATGTGGTGCTGATGTTATCGCTGTTCTTGACGGCGGAAAGTTAGCGGAGAAAGGTACATTTGACGAACTCATGAGCAGGAACGGAATTTTTGCGGAGATGTGGAAAGAGTACAACACCTCACTAACATGGAACATAACGAAAGGGGACAAGAAATAATGCGTTGGCTTCAGAAGAGGTTTGCTCTGTCGGAACGTGGAACTATAGAGCTTGTGATTGCGTGTATGGCCTGTGCGTTTCAGAATTTCGCGCTGATGCTTCCGGTCGGGCTGGTGTATTCGTTCACGATGTATATTTACGTCGTCAGTGTGAGCGGCATGAATGCGGAAAAGTCAGCGTTCTATCTCGTCGGGTGCATAGTGCTTGCGCTGTTGATGTTTCTTGCGTCATTCTTCCAGTACAACGCTACGTTTCTAGCAACATACAGGGAGTCGGGAGTTCGTCGTGTGAACTTGGCCGAAAGGTTACGGAAAATCCCGCTGTCATTCTTTGCGCATAAAGACCTTGCCGACCTCACATCATCAATCATGAATGACTGTGCCGCCCTCGAAACGAGCCAGTCTCACTTTCTTGCTCCGTTAATCGGCTCCGGGATATTCATTGCGTTCATGGCAGTATCACTTCTCGCTATCGAATGGAGAATGGCAATAGCGGCGTTATGGGTGCTTCCTGTAGCGTTCGGGATAGTGATTTTTTCGTCGCGGGTACAGCAGGGATTTTCGCGGTTATCACTTTCTGCTCGTGTTGAGTGTGAAGAGGGAGTGCAGGAGTTTCTTGAGTGCTCGAAGGATTTACGCTCGAACAACTGCATGAATGAATATCTTGACGGTCTCACGCAGAAAGTCAGTAACATGGAGAAGCGCGCGATGAGTTCGGAACTTGGGACGGCAGTATTCGTCGTGTCGGCGTACCTCGTGCTGAAGCTCGGACTAGTGTCGGTTGCTCTTGCGGGGTCGGTGCTGTACTCGTCGGGTAATCTATCAATGCCAACGTTCATATTGTTCCTGATGACAGCTTCACGCCTCTATGACCCGCTAGAAGTTTCGTTGCAGAACTTGGCGGCGATTATTGCGACACGTTCGGGGATTGAGCGCATGAACGAGATATACGAACAGCCCTTGCAGACGGGAGCGGAGAAACTCACGAACAGGGGATACGATATAGAGTTTCATGATGTGTCATTCAGTTACGGGAACGGTCAGCCATCACAACCGGGTACGGAGAAGCTCACGGATACGGGACACGATACAGAGTTTCATGATGTGTCATTCAGTTATGGGAACGGTCAGCCATCACAACCGGGTACGGAGAAGCTCACGGACACGGGACACGATACAGAGTTTCATGATGTGTCATTCAGTTATG
>CAJOED010000194.1 GCA_905233335.1 uncultured Synergistales bacterium | reverse complement strand
TGCGTGAAAAAATTTCTCACTGCATAAAACAGAAGGTACAGCGTCCAGAAAGGATATGTGAATACTTTTGTTAGTGTTTGCTTTATGAAACGCAGAGGGAAATAGATAAACTTATTTCATAGTTTCGTCGATTATAGCACACAAAAAAAATCCTCCCCCGAAATTTTCAGGAGAGGACAGAATAATTACTCCTCGTGATGCTCCATCGGAATAATCTCCATTCCGTGTTTGCCGCGATAGTCATTCAGTGCCTCGTGTATCGCTTCTTCCGCCAGCACCGAACAATGCATCTTTATCGGAGGCAGTCCATCGAGGGCTTCAGCTACTGCACTGTTCGTCAAGTTCCATGCGTCCTCTATAGTGCGGCCCTTTATCATCTCGGTAGCCATACTTGATGACGCAATCGCAGACGCACAACCGAACGTCTTGAACTTCACGTCGTCAATAATTTTTGTTTCGGGATTAACTTTCAGATATATCTTCATGATGTCCCCGCATTTTGGGTTTCCTGCTTCACCGACCCCGTCAGCGTTCTCAATCTCTCCGACATTGCGCGGGTTTATGAAGTGATCCATTACCTTCTTGCTGTAATCAAGTGCCATTATTTATTTTCCCCCTTCAAATAATCTTCCCATAACGGCGACATTGCCCGTCTCCTTGCAACTATCTCCGGCAGTACATCAAGAACATAATCAATATGCTCATCCGTCGTAAGTCTTCCTATTGTGAATCTCAATGACCCGTGCGCCATTTCGTGTTTCAGGCCAAGCGACAACAGAACATGCGACGGGTCTAAACTCTCCGACGAACACGCGCTCCCTGTTGAGGCCGAAATACCTTTTGCGTCGAGGTCAAGCAGTAACGTCTCACCCTCAACACCGATAAAGCTGAAGTTGATATTGTTCGGCAGCCTCTTATCACCAGTTGCTCCGTTGAGTTTCGCGTGGGGTATGCGTTCAAGTATTCCGGCTATCAGTCTGTCGCGCCGTGCTGAATTTATCGCTTTGTCCTCCTGCAGCCTGCCCTTCAGAATCTCCATTGCCGCACCGAATCCCACTATGCCCGCAATATTCTCCGTGCTGGCTCTGTGCTTGCGTTCCTGTGCTCCTCCGTGCATGAAGTTCTCCGGGAAAACTCCCTTGCGAAGATACAACGCTCCGACTCCTTTAGGCCCGTACATTTTGTGCGCCGACATTGAGAGCATATCTATATTCATTGCTTTCACGTCAATATCAAGATGTGCGGCGGCCTGTACTGCATCAGTGTGAAACGGGATTTTACGCTCCCTGCACAATGCTCCTATCTCCCGTACTGGCTCAATCGTACCCACTTCATTATTCGCGAACATTACGGACACCAGCGCGGTCTTGTCGGTGATAGCGTTCTTCACGTCGTCGACACTCACGAAACCTTCACTGTCAACAGGAAGATACGTAACATCAACACCCTCATAGCCCTCAAGAAACTCTGCTGAATGAAGTATCGCGTGATGTTCTATGCTGGTAGTTATGAGGTGGTTCTTACCCTTGCTCTTTGCTTTTGCTAGAGTTCCTTTCAGTGCCCAGTTGTCCGCTTCCGTCCCTGATCCCGTAAAATATATTTCTGCCGGGTCTGCATTCAGGGCTGAGGCTACTTGTTCGCGGGCTTTCTCGATTGCGGCTCTGCTCTCTCGTGAGAACGAATACACGCTCGACGGGTTGCCGAACTTTTCGCCGAAATAGGGCATCATTGCTTTCAACACTTCCGGGCTTGTCGGTGTCGTTGCAGTATGATCCATGTACACAAACATTTATCGTTATTCCTCCTTTAGTTTTCTCGCTCGTTCTCTGACCTCTTCACGTTCGGGGTCAACATTCAGGCTCTCAAGAAGGGAAATTTTTTCGTCGGTTATGTCCTCAAGCGTCGTCGTTTCGAGTATCTCATCTACAGAACTCTTTACCTTGCGCCACAGCGTAAACGTCGGGCAGGTCGGAGCATTCTCACAGCCTTTTTCTGTCTGGCATGACCCGAATATCACCGGCTCACCAAGTGCATCAAGTATCTGTGCTATCGTGATTTCTCCGGCAGGACGTGAAAGCATGTAGCCTCCCTGAGCACCC
Organism: uncultured Synergistales bacterium; assembly: GCA_905233335.1. Taxonomy (GTDB): domain Bacteria; phylum Synergistota; class Synergistia; order Synergistales; family Aminobacteriaceae; genus JAFUXM01. The sequence goes on along the minus strand of CAJOED010000194.1, from coordinate 819 downwards.
CTGACGCTGTCAACGACTCCACCGCGCCGCAATTTTCCGAATAACTGTTCGAGGTAATTCACGGGGATGTTCTGACGGGAAGCAATATCGCTGACTGATACGGGAGCATCATGTGAGTGTGCGCACAAGTCGGACATTGCGCGGAGTCCGTAGCGTGCAGTAGTAGAAAGCCTCACGAAAATATTTCTCCCTTCTGACCAAAATTAACGGCGCAAAGAATATCATATGCAACTATTTTTATCAAGATTAAGAATGTTGTGTATGCTAATATAATCTCACGAGGTGAATAGCATGACCGAACACTACGGGTTCACGTGGCCGGGAAAGAACGACGCACTGCACCAGGCAGGCACACCCACCGACAAGACATTACGACCCAGCATCGACGACAGCAGGAATTTCGACAGCACCGAAAATCTCTACATTGAGGGGGACAATCTCGACGCGTTGAAGCTCCTGCAGAAGTCATACATGAAGCGCGTAAAGATGATATACATTGACCCGCCGTACAACACCGGGCACGACTTCATTTACCGGGACGATTTCAGCACCGACGACAAAGACATACAGCAGAGAATGAGCTTCACTGACGACGAGGGGCAGAACTTTTCGCGTGAGGCGTGGCACGAGAACAGGAACACTAACCCGCGCTTCCACTCGGACTGGTGCAGCATGATGTACCCGCGCTTGAGGCTCGCTCATAATTTGTTGAGTGATGACGGCGTTATGTTTGTGTCGATTGATGACAGCGAACAGGCAAAGCTCCGCATGATGTGTGATGAGGTTTTCGGGGAAAATAATTTTGTTGCACAGCTCATA
>CAJOED010000193.1 GCA_905233335.1 uncultured Synergistales bacterium | reverse complement strand
CATGAACGAGATATACGAACAGCCACTGCAGACGGGAGCGGAGAAACTCACAAACAGGGGATACGATATAGAGTTTCATGATGTGTCATTCAGCTACGACGGCAATAATGACGTACTGCACAACATATCATTCACGGCCAGGCAGGGAGAAGTTACAGCTCTCGTGGGTCATTCAGGTAGCGGCAAAAGTACGACAGCGGGACTCATCATGCGATTATGGGACATTCAGCGCGGGAAAATCACGATAGGCGGCATGAACATATCTGACGTTGACCCCGAAATATTAATGTCGCTAATTTCTGTAGTGTTTCAGGACGTGATATTATTCAATAATTCTGTGCTCGAAAATATACGCATAGGCAGACGCAACGCCACTAATGAGGAAGTAATCAACGCGGGAAAACTTGCGAACTGCGGCGAGTTCATTTCACGCCTCCCAAACGGATGGCATACGGTAATCGGTGAAAATGGCTGTGAACTTTCCGGCGGCGAACGTCAGAGGATCTCAATAGCGCGTGCGTTCCTCAAGAATGCTCCGATAGTGTTACTTGATGAAGCAACAGCCTCGCTTGATGTGGAGAATGAGAGCGTGATACAGTCGGCAATATCCCGTCTCATAAAGAACAAGACCGTAATAGTGATAGCCCACCGAATGCGTACGATAATGGGAGCGGACAAAGTAATAGTTCTTTCTGACGGCAGAATACAGGAGCAGGGAAGCCCGGAAGAGTTATTGCGGCAGGACGGAATTTTCGCGCATATGGCAGCTTTGCAGGGAGTGAATAGGGAGTGAATAATCTTGCGTAAATTGTACTGGTCATGTTTCTATGCGTTTTTCTATTGCGGTGTCGTCATGCTCACTATAGGGAGTGCGCTTCCCGATATGCGTGCGGCCTATAGTCTTTCCGACAGTATGAGCGGTGCTTTGTTGTCGTGCTATTCCGTCGGCAATCTTGCGTCAGGAATCATAAGCGGGTGGGCTATGCTGTATCTCGGCGCAAAATCGGCAATCGTAATTCTCTCCTTCCTCGTGTGCTTGGGAATGACGATATTAACCCTCAACCCTTCCTCCGTAATATTATTCTTATCGTGTGCGTTGATAGGACTTGGCCGGGGGAGCATGATTAGTTTCTCACAGCGCACAATCAACATATTCACGAACGGCGACCCGATGACTACTGGAATGCTTCATGCAACGTTTGCGGTCGGAGCGATAATTTCCCCGCTGATGTTCTCACTGTTCCACGTAATAAGCTGGAAGGCAGGAATAATTTTTGTTGCTGTCTTGGGAGCATGTGCGACGACGATATTTCTCTCAATTCGTGATTACTCCCGGCTTGAGGGCGGGAAGTCCTCCGGCGACAATAAATCCCTTGCGTTTTTCCGTGAGGGAGGCTTTCTGGTGATTGCGGCGTTGATGTTCCTGTATCTGTGCTGTGAGTTCGCTGTAAACGGCTGGCTGGTTACGTACATGCGGCACAAGAACATGACGACGAATTACGCTTACACTATGGCGGCACTGCTATGGGTCGTAATGCTTGCGGGAAGATTATTCTGTGCGTGGCTCTCGAAATTCACCGGACAGAAATATATTTTGCTGGTATCGGCTATGGGATCTGCTGTGTGTTTCGGGTTGATGCTTGCGGCAGAAAGTCCCGTAAGTGTTGCTGTGAGTGTTGCGCTGCTTGGTCTGTGCATGGCGGGAATAAGCCCGATAATTTACGCGTCGTCTGCTCCATACACCAACAAATACCCTCTTGCGATGGGAATATTATTCACTATAGGCTGTGTAGGCGGGACGGTCATGCCGTTAATTACCGGGATAGTTGCGGAAATTTACGGTTTCAGCGCGGGAATGTCGGCTATACTCGTAACGTTCATATTGCTGATAGTGTTTGCGGCTGTCAATGCAAGGAGGAAACAATGAACCAGAAATGGAATGCAGAAAATTACGCGGCTGATTTTTCGTTCGTGTATAAATACGGTGCTGATGTCCTGAACTTGATAGAGGGCGAAAATGTACATGATGTTATTGATTTAGGCTGCGGGACGGGGACATTGACGCATGAGCTTTCACTACGGGGCTATCATGTTGCCGGGCTTGATGCTTCTGAAGACATGCTGACGAGGGCGCGCGCTAATTACCCCGAACTGACATTCACGCAGGCTGACGCAACGAACTTCACGCTGGCATCACCTGTTGACGCAGTATTCTCGAACGCCGTACTTCACTGGATCGACCGAACGAAACAGCAGGACATGATGCGCTGTGTGCATGAAGCATTGAGGCCGGGCGGGCAGTTTGTGTTCGAGATGGGCGGCTATGGGTGCGGAAAAATGATACATGATGAGCTTGCGAAAAATTTTCGGGCTATGGGCTATGAGTATGTTATGCCGTTCTTTTTCCCGACAATAGGCGAGTATGCAGTGATGCTTGAGGGTGCCGGGTTCACTGTGCGTTATGCGATATTGTTCGACCGTCCGACAGAATTAACCGGGAATGACGGCCTGCGTGAGTGGATTAACATGTTCGTGAAGAATCCTTTTGCGCGTGTGAGCATTGACGACAAAGAAAAGATTTTGCGTGATACAGTCGAAAACTTGCGGGAGAAATTATTTCACGGGGGCAGATGGTACGCTGACTATGTGCGGTTAAGAATGCGGGCGGTGAAAGAATAACAATGTGCTACAATTACGGGCAAAAATTTCATGCAGGAGGTACTTGACACGATGAGCCTAAATAATCATAATGGGCTTCAGGGCTTCAGGGCTTCAGGGCTTCAGGGATCATATTGTCGATTCACTTAGAGGGTTTGCGATAATTCTTGTAGTAGCGGGACATATTCTGAGCGGATTCAAGAACAGCAGCATAGAAGTAGTATGGGGTTCAATTGCACACGATTATATTTACAGCTTCCATATGCCGTTGTTTTTTATGATTTCTGGTTATGTTCACGGTATGCGGAATCGTTACGGGACTATTTACAGCTG
>CAJOED010000192.1:3069-6002 GCA_905233335.1 uncultured Synergistales bacterium | reverse complement strand
AACCTGCCGCAATGAATACAGCGCGTTTTGCACGGTATGGTTCGAGGAACATGAAGCCTTTTTGTGTTATTATGCCGTCAGATATGAAGCCGTTATCACACAGAAACTTGAACTCGTCTGAACTGTCAGACACATAGCCCGAAGAGTTCAGAGCGTCTAAAATGTCGAACTGTGAACGAGTAAGAGATAACAACAACAAAAAATCCTTTCGTTTGAAGATATATTATTCTATCACAAAAAAATCCCTCCGCCGTAAATGTCAGCAGAGGGAAAAATATTTTTCACGCCGTCGGATTAATCTCCCGCTTCATGTACTGCACCGTTACCACAAAACCCACCAACATTAACCCGATGAGGTCGCTCACGAGTCCCGGCACCAACATGCTCAACCCTCCCGCACAAATTATCACGCGCAGAAGCATATTCATGGGCTTGTACAGATACCCGTTCAGAGCCGCCGCAACACCGAAAATTCCCAGCAGTGCCGTAGCACAGATTAATATTATCTCCAGCACAACAAGTATTTGTGTCAGGACTGGCCCGGCATTTGCGATCTCGATAATCGGCTGTACGTTCTCGAATAACATTGCAGGAGTGAACGCGAATATATACGGCACAATGAACGCTCCTATGGCGAGTTTCGTAGCATTGAACGCCGTCTTCATGGGTGGAGCCTTAGCGATTGCAGAGCCAGCATACGCCGCCAACGCTACAGGAGGAGTTATGTCCGCAACAATCCCGAAATAGAACACAAAGAAATGTGCGCATATCTTCTCTATTCCTATTGCAGGTGCCATAAGAATCGGTGCACACGTTGCCGCCATAATGCAGTAATTCGCCGTCGTAGGAACTCCCATTCCCAAAATCACACAGCAAATCATAGTGAGAACTAACGCAATGAACGCATGACCACCAGAAACATTCACTACCATAGTGATGAGTTCGCTCGCAAGTCCCGTTGATGTTATGCACCCCGCAACAAGACCAGCCATCGCACACGCTACAGCAACAGTGATAGTTCCTCGTCCGCCGGCCTCAAGTGCATCAATTATCTTCTTGGGGGTTATACGTTCTTCCTTGTTGAACAGCCCGACAAGTATCGCAAAACCTATAGCAATCGCCGCCGAAAACTGCATCGTGTATATGTTCATCGATACCATGACGACGAGTATTACTAACGGGAGAAGCAGATATATTTTCGGGAGCAGTGAGAGTATGTGCGGCAGTTCCTCTTTTGGTATACCCTTCAGGCCAAGTTTGCGGGCTTCAAGGTGGACAGCAATATATATTCCAGTGAAGTACAGCACAGCAGGAAGTATCGCCTTCAGTGCCACCTGCGAATACGGTATGCCCATATACTCTGCCATGAGGAACGCGGCGGCTCCCATTATCGGCGGCATTATCTGTCCTCCCGTTGATGCTGCTGGCTTGTACCCCGTGCGCTTCATCATCGGAATAGTTACGCTACCGGTCGTTACGGTGTTCCCGACGGAAGAACCTGATACCATCCCGCACAATGCAGAAGATATTACCGCAACTTTTGCCGGCCCTCCTGCAGAAGCTCCCGCAATGGCATTAGCGAGGTTGATGAAGAACGTAGAAATCCCGGTACGCTCAAGAAATGCCCCGAAAATTATGAACACCACTATATACTTTGCGCATACTTCTATGGGAGTGCTCCGTAGTCCGTCCCCCGTTGAGTAAAACAGGTCGTAAATCACCTTCCCGAAACGAACAGTAGAGAACGCATACACCATCAGCGCACCGACAACGCACAATATCGGAATGCCCACGCAGCGACGGCAAAGCTCCATCGTCGACAGTATCGCTATCACCGCAAGCGTTATCATCATGTGATAGTTCGGGTTTCTCGGACTGGTAACACGCAATGCTAACTTGATGATGCTCTCTGCGTTCATGGCAAAGTAGAAGAACGGCAACGCTCCCGCAAGCATTATCACGATGTCGTAGAACGGTATGGAGTTCACGCGCGGGGTCGTGTCGAGTGTCAGCGGGATCGACAGCGAGTCATTGAGGCCGGGCTTGATGTCCCCTGTTGCCTTGCGTATGGGATAGTGCAGGTAGCCGATTATCACGATGAGGCCGAGAAACACATTCAGGCGCACTTCAGGCATTGCCGTACTGAACAGAGTAACGTAGATGCAGTACAGCGAGAATAATGCCGACACCCACCGAACTATTACTGCCGGAGTACCTTCCCAAATGCGGACGTTGGACTCACGGTCATATTTTTTCATTACAGCGTCAACATCGGCTTCAATTTCTGCTATGTCTTTGCTGGTAAGATTTTCTTCACTCATTCATACATTCCTCCTTATACGTAAAGAGCGGCCATAGCACAAAGCCACAGCCGCCCCCGAAATTTTTTCACGAAATTTTATTTGCCTGTAACTTTTATGCCCTTTTCAGCAAAATATTTTATTGCCCCGACGTGATATGGGACTGCTGTATATGATGCCGCAAAATTCAGGTCAAGTTCTGCTCCCTTTGCATGTGCCGCTGTAATCTCGTCGACGTTCTCGAACACTCCGCACATGAAGTTGTACACGTCAGCTTCTGACACATCATCGCGCGCAATAACCACCGCACCGACCGCTACCGTCGTAATGTCATCGTCCGTGCCGTATACTTCTTTGCGTATTACGTTCGGGCTGTAGTAGGGGGATTCGCCGATCAACGCCCTTATGTGTGCGTCGTCAAAACCGACAAGATACACTTTCTTTGTTGCCGCAAGTGAAGTTACTGCTGTCGTGGGTGCTCCTGCAACTATGAATGCCGCGTCGATTTTCCCGTCCTGCAGTGCCTCGACACTGTCGCCGAATGACAGGTACGTGGGCTTTATGTCCTTGTCGATGTCCAGACCGTATGCCTTCAGAACGTCTACAGCGTTGAAGTACACTCCTGAACCTGCC
>CAJOED010000192.1:0-3026 GCA_905233335.1 uncultured Synergistales bacterium | reverse complement strand
ATCTGCACCTGCTCCATGTACAAATTCGCTACTGTTGAGAAGTTCGTAATTCTGTCGTCGAACAAGCGCGTACCTTTGTAGGCATAAGCTCCCACGTCAGACTGTACGAATCCCAAATGCGCATCGCCGTCATCCATTGCCTCAATATTTGCCTTTGAGCCGCCGGAAGTTATTGCTGTTACGGTTGTCGAGGTCTTTTCGCCGACTTTCCCTGCAAGCACGCCGCCGAAACCGTAATATGTTCCTTGAGCACCGCCCGTCGTGAAGATGAGCTTTGTGCCTCCGGGCATACCGGCTTTCTCGTCAGCGAACGCACCGCACGCCATTATCATAGCAAGAACAAGCGCAAGAGATATTATTTTCCTCATTCTGTAATTACCTCCTGAAACAAAAATTTTTGGGGTGAAGTTATTTTATCATGTTGTCAGAATTTTTCTCATTATTGCCGGGAGTTTCAGTAAAACTTTCTGCCGCGTGTATAACGTTTTGCGGGGCATTCCTCACGTGCGGACACCATGTTATGACGCATTGTCATCATTCGTCGGCTTCTCCGTGAAAATCTCTGCAACATACATAACTCCTTCGGGTCATTCCTCACGTGCGGACACCATGTTATGACGCATTGTCATCTTCATTTGTCGGCTTCTCCGTAAAACTTTCTGCCATATGTATAACTCTCTGCGGGTACGGAATGTTAATCCCTTCACGGTTGAACACTGCCGCTATATGATGCCGCATATCACTCGATACTTTCAGCCCCGACGATTTTCGCAGCTCTATCCAGTAATATATCTCGAAATCAAGACCGTCCGCACCGAAATTCTTGAAGATTACGAACGGCGCAGGATTTTTCAGAACGCTCGAATGACTGCTCACTATCTCCATCAATATCTCTTCTACTTTCCTGCTGTCGGCATCATATGACACACTGACCTTCAGAATTTCCCGCTTCTTGAGATCCGATTTCGTCCAGTTCGTTACGCTGTTCTCAAGAAAATATCTGTTCGGGAGTACAACATCGAAACCGTCCCAAGTCTTTATGGTAGTGGAGCGTGAACCTATATCATCAACGACACCCTGAACACCGGCAACGTCGACAATGTCATTTACTTTGAACGGACGAGAGAATATCACTATGAAGCCGCTTATGAGGTTGTTGAAGATGTTCTGCATTCCGAAGCCCAAGCCGACCGCCATAGCTCCGCCCATGAACGCAAATGCAGTAAGCGGTATCTTCACGATGTTCAACGCTATCAACGCAAACACTATCCATAATATGTAGAATGCTATTCTCTGTATTCCGTTTTAACTCAAGTTCATTGACACAGGAATAATCTTGCTTCCGCAATTTTTCAATATCTTCTAACGAATTTGCAGAATAATACTGATAGTTTTCAGAAAGATATACTTTGTAAACTTTCATACAACCTCCCTAAAGCCAAAACGGATTATTTGACAGCATAGCTTGTCTATAATCTGCCAATATTTCAAATACATCAGCTTTTGAGTTTGCCCTACTCAAATCCTCATACAAACTTTGCATTATTTTTTCTCCATGTAACTCAGTTGTAGAACCATTATGACACATAGAACCAACAATTTTTGAAACTTCTTTGTCACTAGGCAAGGGGCAGCAATTATGTGGGTCGTTTATATCAATCCCAAACTTTTCAAAAACTTTTCTGCAACTATCACCCGCAGAACCTCCTCCAGTCGCATTAGACGGCACGATATGATGAGCTTGAGAACCTTTAGGAAGTGTTGTGTTATAATATCGTTGGTAGTTTTTTCTAAGGATTTTTCCATTACCAACCTTTCCTAATTCAATACCACTATAGCCACCCTCTATATGTTTACTCATTTTGATATTCTGCCAATCTTTTAAAATAGCACTTTGAATATCATCACCAACATTCAAATATCCCAATGAATCAACGTATCCTACAGGATTCCCTGTTGTTGTATCCGAAATTATGCCCGTTACAGAATTTAATTTAAATGACTTTGAAACTATTTTGCCATCAAAATTATAAAGCTTTCCGTCTTGTATGAAAAAAACATACTTTCCATTTTTATCAGTTACATTAAAAACATTTCCTACAGGCTTACCACCTTTCGCAAGATAAACACAACCTGTATTTTTATCTACAACATAGTTAATTCTTCCAAAAGAATTTAATACAGGAACTCCTTTTTTTAGTTCATTAGCAGATTTTATACCTCCAAAAACAGCACCTGTTATTGCTCCCCACATAAAGCCGTCAGCAGAACCTTCTATTGCTTGCTTAAAAACAGCTTCTTTTGTATTACCTTTCAAAGCCGCTAACGAGCCTTCTATCAACGCACCAATCGCAGCACCAGAAACCGCACTTCCTGCCGCACCCGTAAATGCACCTGCAGCAATATACCCAACCGTTCCGCCACTTGCGACCGCAACAACGCCCGTAATTACTATTATTGTTGTACCAATTGCATATTTTCCTATAACTTTTTTCCAATTAGTTCGATATTCGCTAGAAACGGAATCGTTAAAGAAGTCAGAAGCTTTTTCTTTTCCTGTAATTGTATATGTAGAGATTTTATAGTTTCGTAAATCTATACCGCCATAATAAACATCTTCAATAATAGTTCCTGAATAACTTATAGACTCTAGCAGCACATCTTCGTAATAAACAGGTTCAAGATATACATCTTCATAGTAAACATCTTCATAGTAAACTTGAGAAAAAGAAGAAGTTAGTATAAATACAACTAAAACAAAACTGAGAAAACTTCGCTGAAGAATAGTATTCATAAAAAATTATGCCTCTGTCTAAAAATCTCTATCGCTTTTTATTTTTCGCCAACGAGCGTAGCGATGTTGGCGAAAAATGCGCGCCCGTCAAGCCCGCCCCCTACACACTCTTGCTACTCAACATCATATTCCCAAAATGCGCGCTTGACGGCGGCATTTTTTTTCGCACTCATTAGACAAATTGTATTTTCAGCCATTGTGTGCTATACTTGTTGCAGGAGGAATGCAAAGG
>CAJOED010000191.1 GCA_905233335.1 uncultured Synergistales bacterium | reverse complement strand
TCCCGGCAATTTACAGCGCAAAGGACAAAGCTCCCCTGCAGAACGAACTCACCCGTGAAGAGGCCGTGAAACTCCTGAACAGCAAAAAGGGCTTCTGCAGCTTCATATATTCTCATTCGTGCGAGGTAAGAGACAAATTCTTTCATATTCTCTCGGACTATAAGAAGGTGGATTCACTAGGTGCACACCTCAACAACACTAACACGAAATCAACACGAAATCTTGCGGACTGGTACGGACACAGCATAGGTCTTAAGTCGGGCTACAAGTTCAGCATAGCAATGGAGAACGCAACGTACAAAGGCTACACAACCGAAAAGATAGTCAGCTCACTTCAGGCGCACACAGTTCCAATTTACTGGGGAGACCCTGCTGTTTGTGAGTTCATTAACCCTGCGGCATTCATTAATTGTCATGATTACTCTTCATTTGATGAAGTTGTCGAAAGAGTGAGGGAGATTGATAATGACGACGAACAATGGCTTGATATGATAACGCAGCCATGGCAGACAGAAGAACAGCGCATGAAGACCCTCAAGCGTGCGGAAGAGTATTACAGCTTCATAGAGCACATATTCTCTCAAGACATCACAACTGCAAGACGACGGCCTGTAGGAACATGGGGAGATATAACGCGACGTACATGGGGACGAAATGTTCATAGACCCGTTCCGCTTCCAAGAATAATTAAGATGCCAGTGAAAGCAGTACTTCACCCGGTGAAAGCATACGTAAAAGCAAAAGACATAATCGCGAAATTACTGCATAAAAAAAGCCCTTCCCGTTGATGCAGGAGGGGCATTATTTTTTTCGTTACAGCACTCCTTGAGCTATTCTCGTGAAAAAATTTATCAACGGTTCAGCATACAGCCCATACACGAACGCACCCGCCGCCAAAATTCCCAAAGGAAAAAGCATCTGTCCTCCCGGATCTTTCACTCCCTTGTTTGCTGTCCTGAAGTCGAAATTTTTACCGGGCATTATGAATATAGAGAATATAGAGAAGATGTATAACACCGTCAGCACCGCCGAAATCATCAGCATAGCTATCCCCGCATGGCCAAGCCCCGACCCCGCTGCCGATGCCGTACCGAGCTGCCATTTACCCATGAAGCCCGCCGACGGTGGAAGACCGCACAACGCCAGCCCCGATACCAACAGCGCAAAAGAAGTTTTCGGCATTCCGAGACCTATACCGCGCATGTCGAAAAGATATTCACGCTCCGTCTGACACAATATAGCCCCCGCGCAGAAGAACAGGTTAATCTTCATGATTGCGTGCCCTCCCATGTGAGTCAGTGCCCCGACGAGTCCTTCAGGAGTAAGAAGCAGAACTCCTACCAGTATGTACGAGAGCTGACTTATCGTTGAGTACGCAAAACGCCGTTTCAGGTGCTGTGTCGCAAGTGCCATTGATGAGCCGTAAATTATCGTTACGCACGCAAGACCGAACGCCGCATACTGTGCCCACGTCCCCGAAAGTGATTCAGGCTCGAACACGTACCAGGTCAGACGGATTATCGCGAAAATTCCCGCCTTCACGACAGCTACAGCATGAAGCAGAGCAGTTACGGGAGTCGGTGCAACTGACGCTGACGGAAGCCACCCGTGAAACGGAAACACCGCCGCTTTCACGCCGAAACCCAAGAATCCCAAGAACCACGCCCAAAGATACATATTGCCCGGCTCATTCGGCCATACGCCCAAAGTGCCGCCCAAAGTGAAGAACTCTCCGCCGCCCTGCGACATAGTATACGTGAGAGCTATGAACGCACACGCCGCACCTCCGACGGAATACACGAGATATTTTCGCCCGGCATAACGAGCGCGCCCGTCCATTTCGTGCATCACAAGAGGCAGAGTCGTAAGGGTCATAATCTCGTAGAACAGGTACAGCGTGAGGAGGTCGGACGATAACGCAATCCCGGAAACTACGCCGTAAGTCAGCACAAACCACCCGAAAAATGATGTCTCTCTGTGCTCGTGGCTCATGTACTCGAACGCGTAAAGTGTAGTCAGCGGCCATAAGACAGCAATCAACAGCGCAAAGACCGTACCGAGACCGTCAAGCCTCAATGCGAACGCGGCACGTTCTGACAGACGGAAAAGAGTCAGTGTGTTTGCGGGAGGGTATATCACGAGCAGGACTATTACGAGCGTATTCAGGAGCACGGAACATTCGACGAAAATATTGCGGGCTTTTCGGGAAGAGAAATTTATCGCTGGTATCATCATNAGGACGGGGAGAAGCAAAAATTTTTCACTCATTGCTGTAAAACCTCCTTAATGTAAATTCATGGGAACTGTTACGAAAATTATACCAGCTATATTTTCACGCGCTCCCTGTCAGGATGTTCACCGCTCCACCCGGACGGCGGCATGTTCTCAATGCGTGATATATCCTCATCAGAAAACGATACATTCAGGCACGCAAAATTCTCACGCACACGCTCACTTGTCGACGCTCTCGGCAAAGGCATAACACCCTCATGAAGGCAGAACGATATGCACACCTGCGCCGGAGTAATGCCGTATTTCCCGGAAAGCTCGCGAATGAGTACGTCGTCGAACACCCGCCCGCGTGCTACAGGACTCCATGCCTGAAGCAGAATGTTATGCTCACGGTAATAATTCAGCGCAAAAGTCTGTGTGTGTCCGGGGTGAAATTCCAGCTGTGCGACTTGAGGAGTGATTGTGCAGTTCTTGATGATGTTTTCGGCGTGGTAAGGAAGAAAGTTGCTCAGGCCAAGCGCGCGGACTTTTCCCGACGAGTAAAGCTCCTCCATTGCCCGCCACGTATCGAGGTCTAACTTCCGCCAGTCCTGACGCACAACATCCGGTCGCGGCCAGTGAATGAACAGCACATCAAGGTAATCTGTCCCAAGCTCATCAAGCATTCGCGAAAACGCCTCGTGTGTTTCCCGATAACCCATCTCACTCTTCCATATCTTTGATGCTATGAATAATTCTTTGCGAGGGGTGTGTGTCTGTGAGATTGCTTCTGATACGTCCTTTGCGTTTCCGTAGAATGACGCGTTGTCGAGGTATCTTCCGCCTTCCTCTATGGCTGTTCGTATTGCCTCAAGTGATGCTTTGTACGTTCCGAAACCTATTGCGGGAATTTCGAGGCCGTTATTGAGTCGTAAAGTCTTCATGAAAAATATTCCTCCCCTGAAAAGGTACATAAATAACTAGCATAAATCACTATAATTTTTCAAGGGAATTTGCAGTAAATTTTTTCGGGATATTTGACAGATTACAAAACGCGGTGTAAAATTCCGGCTCAAATCAATTCAGTAACATATTGCGAACAAACTACAATATCTTTTCGGATTTACCTTTCAGAATACAACAGCCGGGCTGTTACGAAATAACCCGGCTTGATACTTGCCATAAAAAAAGTATGTTGCGTTGAAAGTTATAATTGCGTCATTATGATTAACATTAAGGGAACTTCTACAGGACGTACAGAAAAATTAATTACCCCTCAGAATACAACAGCTGGTTGTGAATAAGACAGTCGGCTTGATACTTACCATACAAAAGTATGTTGCGTTGAAAGTTATAATTAAGTCATTACGATTATTATTACAGGAGGAATTATATTTTGCTGGTAACTTCAAAGGAAATTTTACAGGACGCACAGAAAAATAATTACGCCGTCGGAGCCTTCAATGTCGAGAATATGGAAATGGTATTAGCTGTCATGAGAGCAGCAGAAGAAACAAAATCTCCCGTCATAATGCAGACTACTCCAGGCACGGTGAAATTTGCGGGTTTCGACTTCTACTTTGCGAACATCAGAGCCGCCGCAGAAAGAGCAGCCGTCCCCGTCGTGTGTCATCTCGATCACGGTAATAGTTTCGTGAATGCTGTGCTTGCGTTCAAGACCGGGTACACGTCAATCATGATAGACGGAAGCAAACTCCCTTTCGAGGGAAATATCGCGCTCACTCGTTCGGTCGTTGAAGTCTGTCATGCCGGGAATATACCAGTTGAGGCTGAACTTGGCCGCGTCGGAGGAAAAGAAGACGACCTCGACAACACCGGCACCATCAACCCATACACTGACCCGGACGAAGCCGCAGAATTTGTCGAACGTACTCATTGCGATTCACTTGCTGTTGCTGTCGGTACTGCTCACGGTGTCTACAAGGGTACGCCGCAGGTGAATTTTGCTGTGCTGTCGAAAATTCATGATGTCGTCAGTGTGCCTCTCGTGCTTCACGGGACTTCAGGAGTGCCCGACGAACAGGTGCGCGAAGCTATAAGGCGCGGAGTGTGCAAGGTGAATTACGCTACGGACTTGCGGATAGCTTTCACGCGCGGCATAAAGAACTACATGAACGACAACCACGATGCATTCGACCCAAAGAAATACGGTGCCATGGGCATCGAGGAAGTGAAGAAGTACGTAGCGCAGAAAATGGAAGTCGTCGGGAGCTGCGGCAAAGCATAAAATTATCTGTAGACAATACTAAAGGGGGGGGGGTATAATTTCTCTCATCAAAATTTTGTTGAGGAGGTTATGCTATGAATAGTAGCAGAAAATTTCTCTCGTGGCTTCTCGTTGTGCTGATGTTCTGTGCTGTAGTGTCCGGCGGCTGCGGAGGAAGCGACAATGATTCGGGCAGTGATTCGGGCGAGTCTTCAGGAGAAGAGACAGCAAGACTTGTTCCGTATAACTATGACGGCACGGAAGAGAGTACGCAGGGGCGTAATGCTGATGGCTGGGAGGACATGACGTTTGATTCGCTTCAAGACAACTGGCGTTTTGAGGGTGCTATCGGGTACGACAGAAACGGCAGGGAAATAGGCGGTGATAATCGTTATCCTAACAGGGCGGACGAAATAGCTCGCGGTCATTTGTTCGCACTCATTACGCTAAACGGAGGATTATTCTGGTCGGACTACAACAATTTCAACGATTACAAGTTTACACCGATATATGTCAGGTTTGTGCAACCGCCTTCTTATAATTATAATGAATGGAAACAGGCGATAATAATACCCGGCGAATATAAACAAGTTGCCGATAATGTTTTCGAGACGGAGCGCAATAACGGGCATTATGATCAAATTCATGTAGGCGGTGCGAAACCTGGAGACAATACATACTTCTTCCATGTTATGGGAGATACATACATAGTTACTACTCTGTCCAGGCGATAAGACAACACATCAGGGGTTTTCTCCTTCCGCAGGCATGAAAGCCCCTTTACTTTTCACACACTAAATTCTTTCACCAAAACACATTCCGGCATAAT
>CAJOED010000190.1 GCA_905233335.1 uncultured Synergistales bacterium | reverse complement strand
TTGTACGAACTCAACAACTTATTCACGAACACAAAATACAGCGCGTCAATCTTCACACACGACGAAACATCACGCCTCACCGACGCTATAACCCTCAAAGGCGAAACCCCCTACGTCAGGTGCACAATACGCAGCAAGGATATACGCCTCACACCCGAAGAAGCAGTACGTCAGCTTTTCGTGAACAGGCTCATTCATGAGTACGGATACCCGGCAGAAAGAATAAGCCTTGAACATTCTATACATTTCGGCAGGGAAACTAGACGCGCCGACATTGTAATACTCAACAAAAACAGCCCCCAACGTATATATGTGGCAGGGCTGTCATGCGTGGATGTTGTACTGACACGCTGTCAGTGGCTCGATTCTATCGTGCTAGTACATCGTCGCGAACCCGAACTCCCCTGCTTTCTGACGCATGAATGACCTCGTGCGCCCGCAATTTGTCCCGTTCGTGTCGTAGTATCCTATTTGCGTAATCGTACCGCTGTTTGTGTCGTAGAGTATGTCGATGTATGTCTTGCTGTTCGTCTCAAAGTGCAGTGTTCCCGGCCTCGTCGCTATATCTCTTGCTCTCTGCACAAAGAAATTCTCCACCGTCCGAATAGACGCTCCAACTCTTATGCCTCCCGAAAACGTATAGTTCTCGTTCGCCGTCATGAAGCAGAACGGCCTGTAGTTTCTGTTGCTCCCGGAGTCCCCGCCGACGATTGTCCTGTTTTTTGCGCTTACTTTATTGAGGCGTGTTCCTGCATTCTTTGGAGCTTCGTTCGCTGTGAGCTGTATCTCGAAATCTGCTCCGTTGTTCACGATGAAATTTCGCGCAAAGGCCTTCAAGTTGCTCTCAAGTTCTCCAGCAGGGTAATTCGTCGTTGAACTTTTCGTGAGCCTGTCGTCCGCCTGCTGATGTACTATCACCGTGCGCTGACGAGTTTGCGGCTGTTGCTGTACATTGTTTTGTTTGTTTCTGTCCTGGTAGAGTTCGACGGCTTTTTCTCCGGCTTTCTTGATGTCCTCTTCATGCTTCTCGTAAAACTTTTCTCCTGCCTTGCCGATTTTTTTTATTTTCTTCATGGTTTTGTTGGAGATGATATTAGCTTCTGCACCGACTGCAAACATCATAACGAACAACATAATCAACGCAAATACTTTCTTGCTTATCATAAATATAACGCTCCTTCTGTGAATTATATGGTATGCAAATATTATCACAATGAAAATATATTTTGTTGCGTCTGGTATCATGATATTCATGTGAAGGAGAGTGAAACACATGCAGAAAACTCACAACGAGAACAGAGAAATTTTCGAGACTTGGCCGATTCCCAAAGCACTGACAGAACTTGCGCTCCCGATGATTTTCGGACAGGTCATCATACTAATCTACAATCTTGCGGACACTTTCTACATCGGACGGACGAATAATCCTCTCATGGTTGCGGGAGTATCATTGCTTCTTCCCGTGTTCAACATATCGATAACGTTCGCTAATCTTTTCGGGATAGGCGGCGGGACGTTAATATCGCGTCTCATGGGAGCAGGAAAGGACGACGAAGCAAAAACAGTTTCTGCGTTCAGCTTCTACATGACGATAATATCAGCCGGAATATTCTCATTCGTAATGTTCGCGAACATGGAGGGGATATTGCGTTTGCTTGGAGCGAGCAATGACACAATGACTTTTGCGAAACAGTATACGTTCTGCATTATCGTGCTGGGAGCAGTGCCGACGATTCTTTCTATGACGCTGTCGAACTTTCTGCGTAGTACGGGCTATGCGAAAAGTGCGGGTTTCGGTGTGTCTATGGGAGGCATCATCAATATTATTCTTGACCCGCTGTTTATGTTCGTGCTTCTCCCAAGAGGTTATGAAGTTCTCGGTGCCGGAATTGCTACAATGTTATCAAACGTGATTGTGTGCGTGTATTTCCTCGTCGTAATCCTGAAACTGAAGAATAACATTCTCTCACTCTCAATCATGAACGTGATACCGTCGGCGAAAAATGCGTACTCAATCTTTGCGGTGGGAGTTCCTGCGGCAATAGCTGTTACTCTTTTCGACATCACATACATCATCATCGACAAATTAGCGTCTGGCTACGGCGATATACCTTTAGCGGCTGTCGGAATTGTGCTGAAGGCAGAAAGACTCCCGCTGAATGTCGGCATCGGTTTGTGTCAGGGAATGATGCCTCTTGCGGCGTACAATTACTCGTCGGGGAACTTTCACCGAATGCATGAGGTCGTGAACTTTTCGCGTCTCGTGGGACTGGTGATAGGTTTTGCGAGCGTCGTAATGTATGAGGTCTTTGCGCCCAACATCATGAGGCTGTTCATCGAGGACGCACGGACGGTAGAACTCGGCACTAACTTTTTGCGGGCACGTGTTCTTGCTACACCGTTCATGTTCATGTGCTTCCACCTCGTGAATTTCTTTCAGGCTGTCGGTTACGGCGGAAAGGCGTTAGCTTTGGGTTCTGCGCGGTGGGTGGTGTTCAACATTCCGCTGTTGTTCGTGCTGAATTATGCGTTCGGCATGTACGGTATCGTATGGACTCAGGTAATCGCGGACATCATGATGACGGTTGTCTCTGTGATAGTATACAAGAAGTTTGAAGCAAAATATAAAAGCACCGGCAAAATATCACCGATGCCTTAGGAATATGACAACAAACTAGTCTACATCAAAAAATTTCTGCTGTGTTTCGCTTGTTATGGCTGTGTTCTTCATGTAAGTGTCATAGTCTTTGGCAATGTGTCCGACATCCCAAGCCATATAGCCCATATCTGTCAGGTCAGAAGCCATAACTGTAGCTGTCGGGCCAAGTATGAGACATACAATAGTATCTTTGCTGACACTGCTTGAAATCTTCTGCAAAATCGAGTCATACTCACTGAACGCATTTCTTGACGGAGCATCAATTATTGTTTTGCTGGCGGCAAGTTCAAAAATATCATAGTCAAGTTTTGCAAGTACGTTTTCGCCCCTGACCAGAGCTATTTTTCTGCCGTCAAAAAATTTTTTCTTTTTTTC
>CAJOED010000189.1 GCA_905233335.1 uncultured Synergistales bacterium | reverse complement strand
ATGCGCAGTATCAGTGCCGTCAAGTTTGCAATGAACGGAGCATTGATTATACCAAAAGGCAGAGTGATTAACATCGTGAGTCGTGGGACTAGATGAAAATACCCTGCGTAGGGATAGAGAAAACTTTTCAGGCCGTCATTGTACAACTGTGCGTAAAATACTCTGCCGTCTTCTGCCCAAAAATTCGCATGTGTAAGGACATATGGATTTCTCTGGAACATCACCAGAAAACTTACCACGAACACACACGCATAGAATGCATAATTTCTCCTGTTCACAAAATCTATTAGTGCCTGCATGAAAATCTCACTCTGAACGCGTAGAAATACCACCGCAAATAACTCGGAAGCCACGCCATTATCTTGAAGTGCGACTCACCTTCTGTCCTGTCGCGCCACGTCGTCGGGACTTCACGAATCACCAGCCCCCTCGCATAAGCCTTCACGACTAACTCAATGCCAAGCTCAAAGCCGCCGGAACTCTCAATCTTGACGCTGTCGATGTAGCTTTTACGGTAGAGCTTGAAGCTGTTAGTAGCGTCATGTGTCGGGACTCCCGCAAGCCAGCACAGAGTCAGGCCTGCCGTACGGGACATCAAGCCCTTCACGAACGGCCCGCCTATCTGCCTTCCGCCCTTCATATATCTTGACGCACACACGACGGAAGCATTATCGCGCTCTGCAAGTTCTATCATGCTGTTCATGACTTCGGGAGGGTCAGAGAGATCCGCCATTGTTACCACGATGTATTTTCCTGTTGCAGATTCAAGCCCGGTCTTTATGGCATTCAGGACTCCGCGCCCGTATTTGTTTTTCACGAGGTCGACGTTCGGTGAGTTCATTTCGCGGACAACGGGCAATGTGTTATCCTCGTCGAAATCATACACTATCAAGATACGGTAATCATGCTTCACTTTTGCGGTGATTTCGTTAATGGCTGTCCTGATGTTGCCGCCCTCATTGAACACGGGAATAACGATAGACAATAACGGCATCATATGCCCCCTAGCCGCACCTGCTCTGTGATCCACGGAATAACCTCATCGAGTATCTCGTCAAGCGTAGTTGTTGCCTCAAAGCCGAGTAACTTCCTGGCCTTCTCCGTTGAGGGTACGCGCTTCTGAACGTCATACCTGAACGGCTCATCACTCACGAACGAGAACGGGACGCTATCACCGTGAATTTTCCGCCATATGACTTCTGCAAGTTCTATTACGCTTGTTGATACAGGGGTCGAAAGGTTGAAGTCCTCATTGACGGATTTATCGCTCTCTATGCACATTCTGATGCCGCGCGCAAGATCCCCGCCGTATGTGTAGTGCCGTATCTGGTTTCCCCTGCCGAGAATGTGAAGCGGGTTCTGTCCCTTTATGACTTTCTGCACAAGGTCAGGGACTACATGACTCATCGCAAGTTTCACGTTCCCTGAAAGTATTTCGCTGTCGCACAATGCGCGTTTCTCTCCTGTCCCGACACAGTTGAACGGGCGTATTATCGTGTATGGCAGGCCGTACTGCTCGAATGCTCCCTGAACATAATACTCACACGCTAACTTCTGGAAACCGTACGTGCTCTGCGGGGGCGGGCAAAGTCTCTCATCACCTTCAACACTCGGAAATTTCCCGGTGCTCTCGAATACCATACTCGACGAAAGAATATTTATCTTCTTGAGGTGCTTGTGCTGAAACGCCCATATTGCCGCGTCAAATGTCGATGCCGTAATTCTGTCGTTCTCAGCGAGTAAGTCATAAGCGTAATGATGGAAGTACGATATGCCGCCTATCATAGCCGCCGCCGCCAGAACTTGATCGCAGTCCGCAATGAGTTCTTTCATGAGGCCGGTATTTTTCGCGTCGCCCTCTACGAATTTGTAGTGCGGGTGATTGTCGTATGATTTCTGCACAGGGCCGTATTTCGAGAAGTTGTCTATGCCGATTACTTCATGCCCACGCGATAATAAGTCCTCGATCAGATAGCCGCAAATAAAACCTGCCGAACCTGTTACTAATATCTTCATGATTAATTCTTCCTCCATACGTTCCAGCAGTCCACGAACGGGACAGAAATTTTCAGGTTGATGTACTCGTTGTGAGGCACTCCCAAGATTACGCCGTCAGCCTGTGAGAGAACATCATCAAGTGAGGCCGTGTTCAAGTACGGGTCATGTATCAGGACTTCAGCCATACGGAACTCTAGATTTTTGCGCACCTTGAACGATAAACTTTCGCGTGTGTCGTCATTGTTTGGTTTGAAGGCCATTCCGAGAACAGCTATTTTCTTGTCCTTGAGTGAGCCGCCCATTTTCTTTTCGAGCTGACCGACGACGAAATCAGGAAGCCCCTCATTAACGAGCATTCCCGCCTGACCCAAGAAAAATTTGTTGTTGTAGAACGCGGAGAGCTGCATAGTGTCCTTGAACAGGCACGGTCCTGCGGCAAAACCTGCACGCGCAAAATGTTTTGCACGGGGATAATCTTCCGACAACGCACCGAGTATCTTGTAGAAGTCGTAACCTTTTTCCTCTACCATCATGTAGAACTGGTTGGCGATTGCGAACTCAAGATAACGCCATGAATTTGTGAGGAGTTTTGCTAGTTCTGCTTCTTCCGGCTCAAGGGGTATAACTTTCGGGGCAATATGTGAGAAAATTTCGCTTGCTGAATCAAATGCTTCCTGTGAGTTTGCTGAAATTATCTGCGGCAGGGTGAAAATCTCCTCGACTCCTTTCCCCTGTACTATTCTTTCGGGACAGAAAGCAAGCCGACATTTTCCGCCGAACTCCTTCATGAGCATGTTCTCGACGACACGAAACACTCCGGGGAATATCGTGCTTCTCAAAATGATGAGCTGTCCGGGATTCATGTATGGGAGGTACAGCCTGATGACGTTCAGAACGTCGCGTATTCTTGGGTTGAGGTGCTCGTCGACCGGCGTGCCCGTAACGAAAATTACAGCGTCGGAAGATTTTACGAGGTTCATATCGCTTGAAGCGTGGAGAGTGTGATTCGCGAGGGCTTCAGAGAGTAATTTTTCTGCTCCGGCCTCCTGAAAGGGAACTTTGCCGCTGTTGATGCTGTCGATTACGTTTTTGTTGATGTCGATGA
>CAJOED010000188.1 GCA_905233335.1 uncultured Synergistales bacterium | reverse complement strand
CACTGTTACGTTCACTTTGTCATTCACGAGGCCGTAAGCCCCTTCACCTGTCATGCCGTCGTAAATATCGAAAGTTTCCGAGTCATATTTATCATTAAAATATATGTATGGTATGAATGTATCTATGAATATCGCCTTGAAAAATAATTCCTCGTCTTTGGGATTCATGCGTGGCATTTTCACATCACGTAAGCGGTATATATCGCCGTCAGTAAATTTTTCTATCAGCCTGCGTGTATGATGCTTCTCATAAAAATTTGTGCGGTTACGGAAAAAGTGATATGTTATGCTGTCAACGCAGGACATAAGGCACTCGCTCAAGGTGTCAAACCCGCAGTGGACTTTTCTTGTTCTGTTTATGATACCTTGTACTATATTCACATAAATTAACCTCCCATGAAAAATTTTGCGCACAAAAAACGCCCCGCCGTATATACAGCAGAGCGATTGATGCCTATGAACGAATTGTAGTTGTAGTTACGTGTTACGGAAAGACAAAAAAACTCGACAGCCGACAACCAACAACCGACTTTACTGATTAACATTGCCTTTGTCAAGTACTTTTTCATGCGTGAATTATAGCACACACCTTGCCCACTCAAATATTCCCAACGCCGACGCAACACTCGCATTCAGTGAAGCAACACCGCCGCCCTTCATGGGAATTTTCACGAGGTAATCACAGCTCTCACGTACCAGCCGCGATAACCCCTCACCTTCCGCCCCTGTTACCAGCGCACAGCGTTCCGGGAGTTTCTCCGCAAAGAGTGAGTTCTCTGCTTGGCCGTCAAGACCGACAACCCAAAAATTATTTTCTTTGAGCGTCTCGATCGTCCTCGTGATGTTCACAGCCTGTATTAACGGAAGACGCAATGAAGCACCCGCGCTAGTCTTGATGACGGTATCATTCGGTAGAGCCGACCGCCTTTTCGCGATGACTACTCCCGATGCCCCGCCCGCTTCAGCCGAACGAATCAC
The DNA here is from genome assembly GCA_905233335.1 of uncultured Synergistales bacterium. Lineage (GTDB taxonomy): Bacteria > Synergistota > Synergistia > Synergistales > Aminobacteriaceae > JAFUXM01. The sequence continues at coordinate 2,200 of CAJOED010000188.1, read as the reverse complement.
CGCGCCGAGATTGTGAGGATCCTCAATGTGATCCAGCACAACAACAAGTGCAGGGGACGACGCACTAATACCCCTCAAGAACTCCGCAAGCTCAAGAGATTTTGCACGCGTAAGACGACAGATTACTCCCTGATGTTTTTCGCCGCCCGAAATTTTGTCGAGTGCTTCAGGTGCTGAAATCTGATACGTGATACCGTTACTCTTTGCCAGGCTCAATAACTCATCAAGCAGCGGAGGCCGTACGTTGTCAGCGATAATGAGTTTTGTGCAGCGTTCAGGTGTTTTCGTGAGGAGGTCGATTACCGGCTTGCGTCCCCTGCAAATGTCATCACTCATTATTTCGTCGCCTTCTGTGTGAGCGTTGCCCAGTCGAGATTGTCCCAGTCAGGCTCTGCGGGAGGGTTGGCGTTGTCCGTCCAGTAGAAGCCCAAGTTCGTCATGATGTTAGTCCATTCCGATGAGTGTGCTCCGACGTATTCAGCGTAAGTCATGTCTGTTCCCGGAACTTTTGAGAGTGCAAAGTTCTTGAGGGTGTAGAGCGGTACGGGGTCAGTGAGTGCGTCGACGTTGCAGGGGTAAGAGTCGAACTCATCACTCCATGCGCGCTGTACTTCAGCACTTCCGAACCATTCGGCAAACTGTTTCACGATTGCGGTCTGAACGTCTGTTCTGTTGGGATTGTCGAGGACTCCGATGTATTCAGCGATGTAGTAAGTGCCGTCTTCAATGTCGACGAGTGCCCAGTTCTCCGGCTTGACTGTTCCGAGAAGGGGATCTTTTGAGGACTGTCCTGCCGCGTCAATGTTGCCGTAAAGTGATGACGAGTAGAACGTGCTGATCTGTACGCTTCCCCTGTTGAGAGCGTCGAACCCGTAACTTTCTCCCGTGAAGACACCCTTTGCGCAGTAAGCCCAAAGAGTTTTCCACCCCTCGACAGAAATTCCGCCTGCCGGTGATGACGGGTCAGTGAATGCGTAGAGCATAGCGTTGTTGATGTTCATGTTGGTAGTTCCGCCGACGCGCCCCTGCCTGTACCATTTGTAGCCGGAGTTCACGAGGTCTGCCCAGTGCTTGAAGTGTAATTCTTTTCCGTTTGTGCCGAATTTGTCGGTGCGGTAAAGCATGAGGATATTCTGGATCACAATGCCGTATGCTTTGCCGGGGTATTTGTACTCGCCGACTTTGTCCGCCCATGTTGGAGTCCAGTCAAGCACGCGCAAATTCTCGTAGCCGCCGTTCACTAACTGCGACCATCTGACCTCATTAAGCCCGAAAATAATATCGCCGTCTTTGTTCTCATTCGCGAGCTGTATTGCGCTGGTGTCGCCTTTGTAGACAGTGGAGTCGTCGAGTGAGATCTCAAAGCCTGCTTCTTTTGCGGCATTCTTGAGCCAGGTAACGCGTTCGGAAGAGTTCGAGTTCGAGTAGATTCGGATGACGTAATCGGAAGCAAACGCACAGCCCGTGAAGCACACGAGCAATAACGCAACGATAAGAAACTTTTTCATAAAGTATTCCTCCTGCAAAAAAATTTTTGGATAATATGAATTATACATGCTAAAATTTCACACGTCTTCATAAAAAATTTTTTCGAGAAAGGATATTGACATGGCCGCTATAAATTTGTATAATGCCTCGTTGCCTCGTTGCCTCGTTGCCTCGTTGCCTCGTTGCTCATACTATAGTCTAATTTCCACTGACAAAATAATATTTTCCCACCTCGTGAGGTTCTGCCATGCTATTTAACTCGTGGCAGTTCGCGGTGTTCCTTCCAGTCGTATTTGCACTCTACTGGGCACTCCCTCAAAAGTTCCGCGTGTACATCGTCCTCGTCGCAAGCTACTGGTTCTACATGTCGTGGAACATGAAGTATGTTGTGCTGATTCTTTTCACGACGATAATCTCATACTTTGCCGCCCTCATGATTGACAGATACCCGCGCACAAAGAAACTCATTCTCACGTTATCGCTCGTGTCGTGCCTAGGTGTGCTGTTCGTGTTCAAGTACTTCAACTTCTTCTCGGGAGCATTCATCGACTTCATGAGGCTGTTCACAATACAGCTTCACCCCGTAACCCTGAAATTACTTCTGCCGGTCGGGATTTCTTTCTACACATTTCAGACTTTGGGCTACGTTATCGATGTCTACAGAGGGACAACACAGCCAGAACGTAATTTTATCGTGTATGCGGCGTTCATT
>CAJOED010000187.1 GCA_905233335.1 uncultured Synergistales bacterium | reverse complement strand
TGGCCAGTCGATTACGCCGTGAACACGATATGTTTCTGGCAGTGCGTTCATGACGTGGAGAATTTCGCCGCCGTGTTCGACGACATCAACGACATCAACGCCGCAGATTGTGCCTAAGTCGCAGGGCTGACCTCCTCCGCCGGGATAGAAGAGTGTGCGGTCAAGTATCACGGTGTATTTTCCGTCGTGTTCTGTGCATGAGGTGATTGCTGCGTCAAATTCGCGGGCGTACAAGTCATCATAAAATAATTTCTGTGTCATTCTGTAAGTTACCTCTATAAAAAAAATCCCCTCACCATCAAGCAAGGGGAAATAATATTTTACCTTCTCCCGGTACTGCCGAAACCTCCCGTGCCGCGTTTGGTATCGTTGAGCTGCTTCACTTCCTCGAACTTTGCGCGCACAACAGGAGCAAATACCATCTGTGCTATTCTGTCCCCGAAAACAAGCGTGAACGGATCCTCGCCGTCATTCCTCAACAAAACCCGGATCTCTCCGCGATAGTCAGAGTCAATTGTGCCGGGGCTGTTCGGAATAGTTATCTTCTTGTTGAGAGCAAGTCCGCTTCTTGGCCGTATTTGTGCCTCGTAGCCTTCAGGAATTTCCAGCCGTATACCCGTCGGAATTAGTGCCTGATCCCCCGGCTTGATTATGCAGTACATCATGGAGCACAAATCCACTCCCGAAGATCCCGGCGTTGCGTATGAGGGTATGTCTATCGTGTTTGCCTCACGGAAAATCTTTACCGTAATCTCTTCTGCCGCCATACTAATAACCTCTCCTTCTGTCCGGCCTTCTTGAACGTTCAGAGCCGCGCCCGTAGTCGAAATCATTTCTCGTTGCCCTGTTCGACGAATAGCCACGTTCGAGATAATTCGTACCGCCGATTCTGTCCCTCATCGAAAAGTTCGAGTAGCCACGTTCGCGCTGTGAAAGGCTCGCTATCAGGTTGTCGCGTTCACGTTCGTCAGGAAGTGCGTGGGCAAGTCCTGCGGCGCGTATTTTGTCCTCATTCGCGAGAACTCTGCGGCGTGTCAGGTTTGCTCGTCCCTGATCGTCAATCTCCTTCACCATGACTAGCACTCTGTCGCCCGGCTTGAATGCGTCCTCTATGCGCGGAAGTCTGTTAGTGCTTACCTCGCTGATGTGAAGCAAGCCCTCTTTGCCCGGAAGACACTCAACGAATGCGCCGAAATTCAGCAGACGAGTAACAGTCCCGTAATACACATCACCGACCGTGAGTTCGCGCGTCAGTGAGAGCACTATGGAGCGAGCATCCTCAACCTGTGCCATCGTCGGTCCCGAAATCGTGATTATTCCGTTGTCCTCAATGTTCATTTTTACGCCCGTGCGCTGTGTTATGCTCCTGACGACTTTTCCGCCGCTCCCGATAACATCACGTATCTTTTCCGGGTCAATCTCGAACGAAATTATGCGCGGTGCATTCACTGATATTTTGTTCGGGACTGGTATGGTGTTCTCCATCTCCTCAAGTATCTGGAGCCGTGCCCTTCTTGCCTGGCCAAGTGCCTGTTCGAGAATTTCGCGCGTAATGCCTCCTGCTTTGTTGTCCATCTGCAACGCCGTAACTCCCGCACGTGTACCCGCAACTTTGAAGTCCATATCGCCGTAGTGATCTTCAAGCCCCTGAATGTCCGTGAGAATTTGTACTTTGTCGCCCTCTTTGATGAGCCCCATAGCTATGCCGGCAACATGACACCTTATAGGCACTCCCGCGTGCATCATCGACAAGCTTCCTCCGCAAATACTAGCCTGTGAACTTGAGCCGTTCGACTCTGTGATGTCAGACACAACGCGTATAACGTACGGGAATTCGTCTTCAGGGGGGATTACGGGGAGAAGTGCACGTTCAGCGAGTGCTCCGTGTCCGATTTCGCGCCGTCCTGGCCCCCTCATGGGACGAACTTCACCGACTGAATACGGCGGGAAGTTGTAGTGCAGCAGAAATCTTTTCGCCGGCTCATTGAGCTTTATGCCGTCCTGTATCTGGTCGTCTTCTCCTATCATGCCGAGCGTCGTAGTTGCGAGTGATTGTGTTTCGCCCCTCGTGAACAGTGCCGACCCGTGTACTTTGGGTAAAATTCCTATCTCACAGTCTATCGGGCGTATCTGATCCATTCTCCTGCCGTCAACGCGTATATGTTCATTGATGATTATTCCCCGCATGATGTTCTTTACGCGCTCGTCAACAAAGGCTTTTATGTACTCTTCTTTTTCGGGGTCTTCCTTGATGAGTTCTGCAAAATGTTCTGTTGCTTGTGCTTTTATCTCGTCTATTTTCTTTTCGCGGGGTTTCTTTTCCTGTATTCTTACTGCCTCATCAACCGACGAATCAAGATTCTCACGTACCCAGTTATCAACTTCCGGCAGTCTTTCAGGCATGGGAACGATAATTTCCGGCTTCCCGATTTCCTCCTTCATTCTGCGTAACGTTGCGATGATTTCTTTTATCTCCAGGTGTGCAAGCTGTAACGCATCAACCAATAACTCTTCTGACACCTCATACGACCCTGACTCTACCATTGTGATACCGTCGTCATGCCCGGCAACTATCAGGTTGAGAAGTGAGTTGTTCATTTGTTTTTCTGTCGGGTTGACGATGAGTTTTCCGCCGAGAAGCCCTATTCTTACAGCACCGACGGGGCCGCCCCAGGGGATTCCCGAAATAGCGAGTGCCGCGCTTGCTCCGTTTATGCCGAGAACGTTCGGGGGGTAAACCTGATCCATAGCAAGCACAGTATTCACCACGTGAACTTCATTGCGCATATTGTCGTCAAAAAGTGAACGTATTGCCCTGTCCGCAACCCTCGAACCCAAAATTGCACTGTCGGCGGGTTTGCCCTCACGCTTGATGAAGCCTCCGGGGATTTTTCCTGCCGCGTAATATTTCTCCTCATAATCCACTACCAACGGAAAGAAGTCTATACCTGTTCTCACTGTGTCCGTCATACATGCCGTACTCAACATTACCGTATCGCCCTGTGAAGCAAGTACTGCACCGTTTGCCTGCTTTGCGATTTTTCCCGTCCTGAATACCAGCGGGGTCTCTCCCACCATCACGGAATATTCTTTTTCTTGAACAGCCAAAATTTTTTTATCCTCCTGCATATTTATTGCTAGTATATTTTACTCATAGATACCGAAAAAATCACGTATTTATATTTGC
>CAJOED010000186.1:4789-6672 GCA_905233335.1 uncultured Synergistales bacterium | reverse complement strand
AACGGGAAGGAAACAGCGAGGCTTTCAGGGGGAAAAGCTACTATCGAGGCAATCACACAAAAAGTTGATGAGCTTGCTGTATAGTCATCACAAAAAAAACGGGGGCTTCATTCACCCCCGGCATTACTCACTACTTCATTCTGTTCTCTGTCCCGTGCATGAGCCTCACGATATTAGTTCTGTGCCGGAAAACACACAACGCCGCCAGTATCGCCGACATGATGATAAACTCTTTCGGTGCTCCCAGCATCGCGAAACATATCGGCATTGCGATTAATGACAGCATCGACGCAACAGACACATATCGCGTTACGCCCCTGATGACGTACCATATAGCACCGCACAGCAGCACCACCGCAAACGACTTATACGGCCATATGAAGAATAACGTCCCGTAAGTTGTCGCGACTCCCTTGCCGCCCTTGAACTTCAGCCATACCGGGTAATTGTGCCCGATTACTACCGCAAGCCCCGACACAGCCGCAATAATGTTCGCATCTTCAGCAGGGACGATGTGTGCCGCAAGCAGCAACGCAAATGCACCCTTCAGCATGTCGACTATCGCCGTGAACCATGACCACCCTGCACCCATTGCACGCCCGACGTTTGTAGCTCCGATTGCACCGGATCCGATAGAACGAATATCGAGGCCGTCGCGCTTACCGTTTTCGTCCTTGTGAAAAAGTTTCGTTACAACGTAGCCGGTCGGAAATGAGCCGATGAGATACGAGACTATTGCCCATAAAATTATGTTGCGCATGTTTATTCTTACCCCCTAATCTGTTCCGCTTATACGGTCAGAACCTTTCTTTATGTTGAGTGTTACGAGGTCTTTATCTTTCAGGTCGTCCCACTTGAAATTCAGTACCAGCAGGAATAATGCAGAGAACGGATCCACCCGCCATTTTGTGTTGCGCCTGAATGTGTCGTGAATCGTCCGCAATTGCTGTAAGCCTTTGTTGTCCTGCTCCATTTCCGCAAGAAACTTCTTCACTTCCGACAGAGTATCAATCCCGGAAGCCCGCAGTATTCCGCACAAGTGCGCAAAACTCTCACGCAGATAGTCAGCACTCGGCGTAAACTCCGGGAAACCTGCCTCCATAGCCAGCGCATTCCACCGGCCAAGAAGCGAACTGTCCTCACGGAAAAGCGTATAGAGTTCTTCATCGGTGAATAATTTTTCGGCGTTCAGGGTTTCGGGTTTGTTCGTGCCCAGCTGTGATGAGGGAGGAATGAGTAATGCTTCTTCTTTGATCTCGTTGCGGAGTGATAAAAATCCTTTGTCTGCCTTCTCAAGCATTGCTCCCAGCAAAAATAATTCTCGCGTTAATTCCTTCTCCGACGCTGTGCCGACTGTCTGGTTCACTTTCGGGAATATCGTAGCCCATGCCTCCTGTAACATCGTCCGCAACTCAAGCCGGAACGTAAGCTCCTTGTACTTTGCCCATTCGCGGAGGTTTGAGCGTGATTGCGACAGTGAGAGAACGTACACTACAGCAGGGTAGCCGAAACGCCTAGGATCCTGCAATGCGTTCGAGTTCGACGGAAGAGAGCGCACCGGGTCAATGTCAAATTCCGACTTCACGACATCTTCAATCTTCAGGACATCTTCAGGAAAACGCAATAACACTCTCACAGTTACGAGGTCGACACCTGCAAGATCTTTCTCCTCAAGAGTCGACAGCAGACGCAATAATTCTGCCGGAGGTTTTGCCCAGCCCTCTATCGCGTAAAATTCAACGCCCTCAACCTCAACAAGATCCTGAACGAGATTGCGTATCCTCGTGGCATACTCCTCATAGAGCGTCAAACTCTCGACGTATCGTATTCCTATTTCGTCAATCCTGCGCTTGTCCATGCGTGAATTTTATCACAATGAGAGA
>CAJOED010000186.1:0-4727 GCA_905233335.1 uncultured Synergistales bacterium | reverse complement strand
CTATCAGGAACAGCACGAGGCTTCACGGGAGCCTGCCACTCGTCGACAATGCACGGCACGCCGGACTGCTCTGCGAACTCGCTGACTTTCACGTCGTACGGCAATAACGCTGACGGTGTCCCGAAAATGCGCGACAATACCCCGAAATGCAGCCTCATTCCGACAGCACATGACGCACCCGCCCAAAGTGATGATGCCTCACGAAAATTTTTCACGCGCACAATCTCACGAACTCCGGCAAGTTTCAGTGCGTTCACGTCATCAGGAGAGAGAGCCGCTCCGATTGTGTCAGGTGTGATGTATGGAGTGAGGATTTTCACGTAGCGTTCGAGTTCGGGACTTGGCCGCAGGTTTACGAGCATGTATTCAGGTTTCCGTGTGAAGTTTCCGGGCGATAACGTCATCACCAGATCACAGCCGCGTATCACGTTCGCACAGCCGAGAGTTTTCGCAACACTCATAGAGTTGTCATCACGGCATGAACGACCTCGCACAGCCTCAAAGCGTCCCCCGCAAGCATACGCCCTATTCGTGAACGCAGCGGCCCGACAGACTGACCCATTGCCCATAACTTTACGCCGCATAATTTCGCCAGCCTCACTACCGCCCAGTACCACGCACATGATTTCACGCTCGTAATGTCCTGAAACAATCCGCCGCCCCCAAGAAGCAACGTATCGCACTCACGAAATGCCCGGAAAAGTTCCCGGTAATGCCAGCGGTTAATTGCGTCAACCCCGAAACTTTCTGCTGTGTCATCGGGAGAGTTCGAGAGGACGAGAAGTTTTTTGCGGTCAATGCCCGAACGTGTCAACATGTCGATACATGCCGACAGCAGTAACTCATCGCCCAAGTTTCCGAAACCGTAATATCCTAGTACAGCGACCCGATATTTTCTCATAGTTACTTCTCCACGCACGACGCGCACGAAAAAGCAGTGCAGTAGATTTTGAGATGTCCCATAGTACAGCACTCATTCACAACGCAACAGCCTGACGCACAAGCATATAGCACCGCGATATACAGCCCATAACGCCTCATGACATTATCGGACGAACAGCACGCAGTAACGGTAGCACTACGAACTTCACGAGAGCCACGAGCACAACTCCGACTATAAGCCCCGTCCAAAGTCCATTAACTTCACGCAATAATATTAGTGTTATGGGTGTGTGAAAATGGCAGAAGCTGTTTACGACCGACGAGAAGCCCAGCACAACGCCTATCCTGAAAATTTCCCGGTAGTGTGCAAAGAGTTTCTTGCGGACGAGGAATGAGAGAAGCAGTATCGACGGATAGCCCACGAAAACTTCACGTGTTCTTGGCCGGGCAATAAGCACTCGTTCAAGGACTTCACGTATTCGCGCCTCAAAGCCGGGTATGAATGCTACGTTGCCGCTCCTGAAGATGATTAGTCCGACACCTGCAAGAAGCACAAGAATAATCATGAGTTCTCCCCAAAGAGGCGGACGTGAGAGAAATTGAGTAACACTTTCAGGGTGTATTCGTTTCTTGAGGTCATGAAGTATTACGAGGAGGGGAGGAAGTATCAATGTCAGCTTTACGCCGGAGAATGTACGCAATCGCAACATGTAGTCCGCAACACTGAAGAATGACGCAAGCGCAAGCCCGCCGACTACCGCAAACAGGAACGCCGGAATTATCTTTCTGCTGTTGTTGCCGTCCATAGCAAGCAGTGCCGCTTCTGTAGCGATTAATGGAGCAGTGAACGCACCCACAACGCGCGCAACGAATGACACTCTGTACATCACGACACACAGCACCAACGCAACAACGCCGAACACAGCACGAGCCTTCATGCTGTCATTCATGCCCATTCTGACGAGCCAGCAGTACAGGGAGAACGCGAACACTATAGACATTGCCAACGCCGCAAAAATATTTGTGTGTAATGTTTTATTCGCGAATACGGGAGAAGGCCAAGCGAGATTGAAGCCGTGAGATTTCAGCCCCTCACCAAGTAATTTCACTTCCTGCGCAAAATCCCGGAACGTGAAGTTCGATGTGTTCGGGGGAGCAGTACGCAGCAATAACAGCCTCACAGAACGTTCCACCGCCGCACGTATCAGCCTGTCCCGCAATGCACTCCGGGAAATTCGGCGCGCTGTCATCTCCTCATTCGTTACGCTGTGAAGGGGCATAACTAGGGGTGAAGCTAGTGCGTTCAACTGCGGCTCTCCCACCTGACGCGAAAACTCTACCATTGCTACAGGAAGCCCAAGCTCACGGGAAGCATTCGCCAGCCTGCTGACATCAGGATAGCCGGAAACATATTCACCCGACGGCGTGAACACACTCACAGGGTAATGCGCATGGACCTCACGCAGCATTATCGACGCTCTGTCCGACAAGTGGCCGGGAGACGGTGCAGGACGGTAGAATATTTTTAGTTCAGAACGTTTCGCCGCAAGAAGCCCGTCAATGTCCGGGAGCATTCCTGAATTACGGAGCATGTTTGAAGGCATCGTGAGAATGATTGAGTTTGTGCCGTCGTCGTCAGTGATGTTGAAGCGCGTATGAAGCCATTTGTTGAGGAGTTCTTTTTCGGGGGCATTCGGCATGATAGTAATTCGTGTTCCCTCAAGGCCGGTGTCAGGATTCTTGGCCGTCTTCATTTCTGCCTGCCCTATTCCCCTGTCGATGTTGTCGCCGAGAAGTTCACTCACCATTAGTCCGCGTATACCGTTCGCCTTGAGGATCGCTAGTGCCTCATCGACACCCACGCCGGAATTGCGCGCAAGGGTAGCAACTTCACGATAATCCGCAAGAATGGCAACGTTATTATTTTCGCGTTCGAGTTCGACACGAGGCCATAGAGCATAGCACGAGCACACGAGCACGCACGCAAACAGCAGAATTTTTTTCGTCATGTATTAGTCCTCCTGAAAAATTATTATGGGAATTGTAGCACTTTGTTAGTTTCGCGTTTCATGTCGGGCTTCTCCAGGAGTAATTCATATAGTTGTGAGGCTTTGAACTCGACACCTGCAAAAAATTTTCCCGTCCTGCCTTCTGCTTCTGAAAGACGCGTGATGATTTTCACGTCAGACCTGCACTCCCTCAAAAGCTCCCGTCCCTTTGCGTTGAACGCAAGCACACGAACATACGGTACTCCCTGACGCAATGCCCCGATGACTTCCCAGCGGTTAAGGCCAAGAAGTATGTACACCAGCCGCCGACGTATATGTGCCCGCGTGTATCTTGCACAGACGCAACGCCCGATAAAGTCATCAAGCCCGTGTGCTTCTCTCCATTGCCGGAGGAATAGTCCCTCGATGCCCTCATCAACGCCGTAAATTTTCCGTAAGTCTTCAGGTGTGCTCCGTATGAATATGTTTTGCAGGAGAGGCCATAATTTTCCCTCATCACACAACCGCCCTCGTTCCTTTTCACGAAAAAGAATTTCCCGAGAATATGAAGTCATCATGTCAGCATTCCCGCTAATGTCCTCACGAATTGCCCGGCTCGTGAAATTCCCGGTGCGTTTCATGGGCAGAAAATATGAAGAATGTACGACAAAGCCAGCATGTTATTCGGCCTCGTAATGAACTCCTTGCTTCCCGGCAAAATTTGTTCGAGTGCTATTGCGTTTGCTTTGGGGTATGATGCTCCCTGTTTGAGTTCCCTGCGTAGGGCTTGTGTATATTTCTTACAGTTCGTAACGTCTACAGGCGAAAATTCCTCTAGTGCAAATGCGTTTGTCTCTCCTGCTCTGTATCCCGCTTCAGTTCTCCTGCTCTCACGGCTCATAGCGTCAACGAGAGGCGCAAAATCAAACTCCGGGTCCTCCATGCCGAACGCAACACGCTCAACAATTCCCGTTCTCCCGAAAATATCGACCGCTCCCCTCGCGAAATCCTGCCCCGCCGCACACGCAAACAGAAACGGAAGCTCCACCACCAGACTCGCTCCTGCACTCATGGCCATAGCCGCACGCGAAAACTTGTCGACGACTGCCGGACTCCCACGCTGTGTGAAGTTCGACGACAATACGACAACATCAGCTCCCGAAAACTTCATTAATGCCTCGTGTCCTTTATGCAACGGATTGAACTCTGCTGTAATCCCTGTAACTATTTTGCTTCTTCCTTTCCTGTGTGATATTTTTTGCAAAGTCAACACTACGAACTGTGCGCGTAAAAATCAAGTATTGCGTTTTGTGTGTTTTTACGTGTATAATTCGCAGCATTACGGCGTACTCCACTTGAAAGATGTTATGTTTTGCGGCTCTTCTGCCGAAATGTATATTGCACCTCGTACGCCGGAAGACAGCAAAAATTTCAATTATGGGAGGTGTCTCTATGAATGACGTTGCGGCTTCAGTGAATGAGTTTCTGTGTTCGCGGTTCGTAAGGGAAAGGGATAGCCGCGCGTTATCAACGGGAAGGATAACAGTAGAGAAATAGATTTTTGTCCGTGAAGGTGTTTTGCGGACGGCGTTTTTTTATGTTCACATGGATTTTTTATGAAGGAGGAATTTAGCTTTGAATAAGTTTTTGCGTGTACTTATGGCATCAGTTATCGTGCTTGCCATGTCGGCATTCCCTGTATTTGCTGCACATCTGACGATAACAGTCGGCGAAGACGAAATACCAGGTGTAAAACAGTCAGTTAAACCCGGTGGTAATATTCAGGATATAGTGTTCACGTATGAGGCTGATGATGACGACGCAGTAGAACCTGACGAATACGATTGGGCAGTAACG
>CAJOED010000185.1 GCA_905233335.1 uncultured Synergistales bacterium | reverse complement strand
AGTGCCTTGTAGTTTCCGGCCGCGATAATTTCGGACTTCTTGAAGAGTGTTGTAGGATGCCGTATAGGATTCCTGCGGCGTGCAAAATTCGAGATTTCCTTTGATGTTTCAGGCATAACTACATGTGCTACCGTCTGCGTTATGTTGTCTTCAAACTCATCAACATTACAGCCCACGACTTTCAGTTCCGGGAACTTCCTGAACATTTCGGCCTGACGCTCTATTCTCGCAGGCTCTGAGTAGTCATCAGCATCCATTCTTGCTATGAACTCGTTGCGGCACAGTGGCAGAGTATCACGCAGAACACTTCCGAGTCCGCGCCCCGTCTCAAAATAATGTACCGTGAAAAGTTTTCCGTAATTCTTTCTGTAGTCCTCAATCACTCCGCGTAAATCATCATTTATAGGGCCGTCAACAGCTATCAATATTTCTTCTGGCGGTATCGTCTGGGCTAACATGCTGTCAACCGCAATTTTCAGGTACTCGGGCTTGTCTTTATGGTATACAGGGAGCAGGACACTATATGTGAAATCGCTTTTTTCTGTCATGAACGCTACAATAAATACTCCTTTCGCACATAATTTTTATAGTATAGCATAACAAAACAGCCCGGCCTTTGTGAAGTGCACAGAAGCCGAACTGTTCACGTACAGCAGAACTACAGAATAACGCTCACCACGTAATTGAACACCGCACACAGAACTACGCTCACTGGTACAGCCAGGAACAATAACCTGTTGAACATGCTCACACGCTCGTCTTCTTTTCCGCACGATGCCATTATCAGACTTCCGCCCGACGAGAACGGACTAATCGCACTGCTCTGTGCTCCCAAAACCGTACACGCAAACAATGCTTCAGGATTCAGCCCGGTAGATGCCGCAAGTGCCGGGATTAACGGGAACAATGCCGGAGCAACTACGCCCGTCGTCGACGAGAAGAAGCTCATGAATGCTGCTACGAAACTGAACGCTACAGGCACAAGACCGACAGCAACATTTGACCCGATCCACGATGACAGCATGTCGATAGTTCCCGCCTTCACCGCTACGGCTATCAGCATTCCCGCACCCGCAATCATTATTATCGTGTTCCATGGGACGCGCGATATTGCTTCCTTTTGAGGTGCCAGCTTCATGAGAAGGGCTATTACCGCAAAAATTATTCCGACAAGGCCGACATCTATTTTGCTGTTCAGAGCGGCTATTGTTTTGTTTCCGGGCATGATGCTCTTCATTATCGGGAACGCAAGCAGTACTATCATCATCATAATCATCAATGTGAACGTCTGACGCTGTTTTTTGTCGAACGGTTCGGGTTTTCTGAAGGTTACGCCCTTCCCTATGTGCCAGTTCGACGGAAGGCAGAAACGGAACACCGCAATGATTATCAGCGAGAACACCACCGCAAGCGTAAATATCTTCATTTCCATGTTGAAGCTCTCCACTGCTTGAAGGTCTTTGTGTGCCTCGAATGCAGAGTCAGCAAGCCCACGGAAGATTACGCCCAAGTTCGATGTCGGGAAGTTTCCGCCCGCAAGAGCACCCGCATTAATCGCAACACCGCCCGTCAGCTTGTCCATGTGAGCTTCTTCACATATCGCGAGGGTTATCGGTGCCATGAATGCCATTACCGTAAAGAATGTTGCTCCCATTATCGACAGTATCACCGCAACAGCAAACAGCGCGAACGGAAGCAGTCCGGGAAATTTCCGGCAGGTGTAGAGAAGGGAGCCTGACAGCTTTTCGAGAGTGCCGTTAATCGCCGCAAAATTATAGAACAGCGACACCGACAAAATCACGAACATAGTATTCACGGGCCAGAACGATATTACTTGGCCGGGCTTCAGTCCCATAACGAAACACCCTATAATATATGCGAATACCATACAGAAAAGCCCCGTGTTGATTCCAGTCTTGTAGCCGAGAATTATCGCAAGGGCAATACATACCACGATAGCAATACTCAATGCTGCTCCCGTCATAGTTATTCACCCTCCTTCAGGCCAAGCAGGCTGTACGGAATTGTGCGCGTCATATAGTGAATTTGCTCCTCACTAATTCCGTTGTCTGACAAGTACTTTATGTACTCCGCAAGTGCAAGCTCCCAGTGAGGATTTTCCGTCTGTCCTCCGTCGGTGTCTACCATAACATTCTTATAGCCGACCTTCCTGATGATTTCGAGGTTGTCGGGGAGGTTTGACTTGTACTTTCCGCCGCCCATGTTCTGCGCATAACATCTCTCAAGAATAACATCATAGTCCTTCACGATTTTCACCTGGTCTTCGTGGGACATTCCGACAATCCACCATTCAGGATGAGTGAGCACAATCTTCTTCACTCCCGCATTGCGCGCCGCCTCAATGACAACAAATGCTTCTTCCGGCGAAACGTGATCAGTTCCGAGTACAGCGTCATAATCTCTTACCATGCGGAAAATTTCGAGCAGTTCCGGGACTACCTTCCAGCCGACGACAATATCAACACCGTCTGATGGGTCTTTGCCCATTTTACGGAGATGATTTTTCGCTGACTGTGTCGGAAGCCAGACAACTTTTGCACCGAGCTTGAGTGCCGTCTCCACTGCTGAAGGATTCACACCGCCGACCGACTTATTCAGCGTAACAGAACCGTACATCGTGAAGCCGGTATTTTCCCCGTGAACGCGCCTAACGTACTCATTCGTGAGATATGCCCTGTTCGCCGTGAAGCCCTGATGCGACTTGATGACGATTGCCCGCGCCCCGACTCTTATTGCCGCATCTGCAAGCTCGAAATCGTTATACGCCCTCAATCGCAAGTCCGGGTTCGTGTGAACATGCATATCACATACTCCATTTAATGACACTTCCGCCATTATATTTTTACCCCCTTGTTTTGTTTTTCTTGGAATGCGTATATTATATTCATGAACGGCTATCACCGAAACAGAAAATTCTTTATGTCATGTATCACTGAAAACGATTGCGGAGGTTTTTCGGATGGAAATTCGAGAAATGAATTACATTACGGCAATTGCTGAAGAAGGCAGCATCTCAAAGGCAGCAGAACGTCTCTTCATGGCACAGTCGAGCTTGAGCCAGTTCTTGAGCAGGCTTGAACATGAACTCAACGCAAAATTATTCGTGGACTTCTACGGGAGTGCGGCCTACAGAAGCAGGACGGCTCATGATTGCGTATGCTTATCGGGAACTGTCAGAGTATCACAGAGTGCGCGACAAGATTCAGGACGTTCACGAACTCAAAGGCGGACGGGTCATTATGGGCATAAGTACATTTCGCGGGACGTTCCTCATGCCGCCGGTGCTGAATGAGTTTCGCCGCAAGTATCCCGGCATACATGTTATTGTCGTTGAGGAAAACTCTATGGCTCTCGAACAGATGCTCAAGAACGGAACTATAGACATTGCGTTAATCATCATGCCGCCGAAAATATTACAGCCTGATGATGTGAGCTTTCTCATGCGTGATGAGATATGCATTATTACTAACGAACAGCACCCCGTTATGAAGTTCGCAAAAAGTGATAAGGGCGGGAAAAAATATATTGACCTCGACGACACAAAAGAATTTGAGTACCTGTTGAGCGACTACGATACTATTTTGGGACGGGAAAGCAGAAGAATTTTCCGGGAACACGGCATCATTCCTAGAGTGCACAATGAGAAGCTGTCGGCGTTCTTTGCGGCATCAATGGGTGCGGCGGGACTCGGGCTTGCGTTCACGTACTACTGCGCAAAAAATTACTACTCACACGCGGAGTTCTTATCTCTCGGCGAAAATATAAACTTGGGATTGTGCCTTGCTCCGGGACGCTATCACTCAAAGGCCGCTGCTGCTCTGGAGGATACTATGTTTCATGTTCTCGGCGAATAAAAAAAATGAGGGAGCTTTGTATCACTCCCTGAAAAGATTACCACTCCTGGCTTCTTGACGTAAGCAGTAACCTCCGATGGAAAAGATCCTCTTCTATCTCGTCGGCCTGTTCCCCGAGCATGAATTTATCCTCGAACGTCGTATCCCCTGCAACATCTTCCTGACCCTTGAATGCTCCCTTCAGCACTATAGGCGTTATGATTGTGCAGACGATTATCATTATTATTATCGGCCCGAGATAATCCTCGCTGATTAGTCCCATGCCCATACCTTTACCCGCAACAATAAGCGCAACTTCTCCCCTGCATACCATGCCGAGTCCTATCTGGTAGCTCTGCCGACCGTCAAACCCGCACAGTTTCGCACCAAGTCCGCACCCGCCAAGTTTCGAGATTACACTCACTGCTACTAGCGCAATCGTGAAGACTACGAGTTCCATCGACATACGAGGAAGCGTAACTTCAAGTCCTATATTCGCGAAAAATATCGGGGTCAGAAGTAAATATGCTACTGTGTCGAACTTGCTGGCTATGTATTGTCCTTTCGGGGACATCGAGATAATCATTCCCGCCGCAAATGCACCGATGATGTCAGCAATCCCGAAAACAACTTCCGCCGCCCATGCCATAAACAGACAGAACGCAAAGCCCATTACGGGATAACGCCGCAAATTTCTCGCCGCCTGCACTCTGTCAGACCATACCATGCTGTTGTAGTACGCGAAACCTGCTATGCCCACGAACACAAAGAAGCCCGCAATCTTCACGAGAACGAGCGTAATATCGACACTTTCTCCCGCAATTCCCGTAATCAGCGTAAGACATATCAAGCCCAAAATATCGTCTATCAATGCCGCCGCTAATATCGTGTTGCCGACTTTCGTTGACATCTTGCCGAGTTCCTTCAGGGTTTCTACGGTGATAGAGACCGACGTAGCAGTCAGTACAGCTCCGACGAATATAGCAGAAGCAAACGTGGCTTTGTCGTCGAAAATGTACATCAAGCCCGCTCCCATTGCCAGCGGAACAAACACTCCCGACAGCGCAACCCAGAAACCTGCTTTGCCCGACGCTTTGAGTTCGTCCAAGTTCGTCTCCATTCCTGCGGTGAACATTATCACTATTACGCCGAGTTCAGCCATTCGCGATAGTAATTCGGTGGGTTGCAGGCAGAACGCGAAACCGAAATATTTGGTGGTGATTGCTCCTAGTACTGCAGGACCGAAAAACAAACCGGCCATCAGTGCACCGACAACTTGGGGAAGCTGCGCGCGCCGTGATAGTATGCTGAAAATTTTTGTTGACAGCAGAATAACGCACAAGCTCAAAAGATAATTGTAGCCTTCCAAGAGATATTACCTCCCTAAAAATATATATTACTCATAATTCATACTCGTCATCAGAAGCCTCACCGAGTAACGCTCCGACTTGATGCCGCCAGGGCATTGACGGGTGAGCACCCATTTTCGTACACGCAAGAGCACCGCATGCCGACGCAAAACGTGCAGCACGTTCTATGGGCTGTCCCTCGCTCAACGCAACGCATAACCCCGCACAGAACGCATCACGCGCCCCGGTGTGATCTACTGCCCTGATGTTGAACGCATCGAACGAGAAATTTCCGCCGTCTTTCGTGAACACCATTCCGCCCTTTGCACTTCTGGTAACTACGAGGTTACGCACGCCGCGTTCAAGAATTTCATGCGACATTGCTTCTGTTGTTTGTTTCGGCTGTTTGTGCCCGGCGTAAAAGGTCAGTGCTTTTTCGTTGAGTATAAGGTAGTCTATGTTTTTCCACGCTTCAGAAGGGAGCGAGAATGGCGGTTCGGCAGATAAGAACGTTCTGCACCCTGACTGCCTCGCGAGTTTCAATCCTGATACTACGGTTCTTGCAGGGCTTTCCATCTGGAACAATGCACAGTCTGATGACTCGAAAATATTTTTTGCGCTGATTATTGCACTCGAATCCAAAAGTGAATTTGCCCCCTGCGTTATTACTATTGAGCTTTCCCCTTCATCTGTTACAGTGATTACTGCCGTTCCTGTTGCCGCTTCTCTGCGTGTCTCAAGATGTGAGCAGTCCACGCCGTTTTCAGTAAGAACAGCTTTAAGTTTCCTCCCGAAATCATCGCTTCCTACACAGCCGATAATGTGGGACGTTGCACTAAGCCTGGCTGCTGCTAAAGCCTGGTTAGATCCCTTACCGCCTCCTGCCATACCGAATGCACTGCCGATAAGAGTCTCGCC
>CAJOED010000184.1 GCA_905233335.1 uncultured Synergistales bacterium | reverse complement strand
GGCGCGCCAGTAATAATAACATGGACTGTTAGCTCAGTTGGTAGAGCAGCTGACTCTTAATCAGCGGGCCGTGGGTTCGAGTCCCTCACAGTCCACCATATTTTTTCCATCTACAGCAAATGTAAAATCAAAAGGCATATAGATTAATCTTTTCACTAACGGCGGTATATAGGCTACAATACTCACAATTCACACGAAAGGACAAAAAGCAATCAATGAACGCTTCAAAACATTTTGTGCTGCATTCAAACTGGCCGCCTTCAGGAGATCAGCCCGAAGCCATCGACGCACTCACACAGAGCATCAAGAACAACAACAGATACCAGACGTTAATGGGTGTTACAGGGAGCGGAAAAACTTTCACGATCGCTAACGTAATCGCTAACCTCAATCGTCCCGCGTTAGTACTGGCACACAATAAGACACTGGCCGCACAGCTATACAGCGAGTTCAAAAACTTTTTCCCGGAAAATGCCGTAAGATATTTCGTGAGCTATTACGACTACTACCAGCCAGAAGCATATATCCCGCAAAGTGATACGTACATAGAGAAGGACGCGTCAATCAATGACAGAATAGAACGTTTGAGACTTTCCGCAACAAAGGCACTAATCGAACGCCGAGATGTTATCGTTGTTGCTAGTGTGTCGTGCATTTACGGACTTGGCCTCAAAGAAAGCTACGAGAACGCAATAATCTCATTCCGTGCAGGTGAGAGAGCAGACCAAAGAGAGTTTCTTGCGCGACTCGTCGGGAATTATTACGAACGCAGCGACTTCACGCCGGAGCCGGGAAAATTTCGGGTGCGGGGTGATACTGTCGAGGTCTTCCCGGCATACGAGGACGAAACCTGCATACGAATAACATTCTTTGATGACGAAATAGAACGCATAGACATAACTCACCCCCTCACGGGACACATCATAGAGACAGTAGAGGAAGCCTCAATATTTCCTGCACAACACTATGTTACTCAAGAGGACGCAATATCACGATCAGTCCCGGAAATCGAAAAGGAACTCGCGAGGGTTGAGAAGGATTTTTCTGCAAGGGGGAAACACATAGAGGCACAACGGATCAAAATGCGGACGCTCTACGATATAGAGATGCTGCAGGAGGCCGGTTACTGTTCCGGGATTGAGAACTATTCTCTGTATCTCGACGGCAGAAAACACGGTGAACCGCCGGGGACGCTCATTGATTTTTTCCCGGATGATTATCTTCTTATAGTGGACGAATCACATATCACCCTCCCGCAAGTACGGGGAATGTTCAACGGCGACAGAGCACGCAAAAAAGTTCTCGTGGATAACGGCTTCCGTCTTCCTTCATGCCTCGACAACAGGCCGCTGGAGTGGTACGAGTTCGAGCAGAGAATGAAGCAGGCTGTTTTTGTGTCGGCAACTCCTGGTGATTATGAGCTGAAATCATCGGGAGTCGTCGTCGAACAGATAATACGCCCGACGGGAATACCTGACCCCGAAGTCATAACAGCTCCGGCAAGGACACAAATTGATGACCTCATCGGAAAGCTGCGGGAAGTCGTGAGCAATAATGAACGTGCCCTTGTGCTGACACTCACAAAGAGAGCTTCTGAAGACCTCGCAGACTATCTTCATGAGCTGAAGTTCCGCGTGAAGTATATTCATTCGGAGCTGAATACGTTTGAGCGTGCAGAACTTATCCGGGACTTGCGCGCGGGGAATATTGACGTTCTCGTCGGGATTAATCTTCTGCGTGAGGGTATGGATCTCCCGGAAGTTACGCTCGTTGCTATTCTTGACGCTGACAGAGAAGGTTATCTGCGTTCGTACCGTTCGTTAATTCAGATTATGGGACGGGCGGCAAGGAACATCGACAGCAGGATAATTCTTTATGCCGACACACTGACCGACAGCATAAAGACAGCCATGAACGAAACTAATCGCCGTAGAGAGAAACAGATAGCGTTCAACCGTGAGCACAATATCACGCCCAAGAGCATCATGAAGGACGTTGCGGATCTTCTGCCTCCTGAACTTGCGGCGGCGTATGAGGAAGAGAAACACGGGACTTCAGGCAGACCCAAAAAGCACAAAGCCACGATTACGGAACTCGAACGGGCAATGTGGGATGCAGTAGATAAACTTGATTTTGAGCGGGCGGCAATGTTGCGTGATACTATCGCGGAAATGAAAGCGTCTCACCAGACAAAATCTCTTGCATAAAATTCTAATTCGTGTAAAATTTCCTGCATGTCTAATTCTGATAACAGCAAAAACAGAACTGTAGCACAAAACCGCAAAGCACGGCATGACTACTTCATACTTGATGCGTTTGAGTGCGGAATAGTGTTGACGGGCACGGAGATTAAGAGCGTGCGTAACGGGAACTTGAACTTGAAGGACTCGTATGCTTCCATTGAGAACGGTGAGTTATGGCTTTTCGGAGTACACATTTCGCCTTACGAGAAGGGCACGTACTACAATCATGAGCCGGAACGCGACAGAAAGTTACTCATGCACAAACACGAGCTTTTACGTTTGCGGAACAAGATACGCGAAAAGGGTTTGACGCTAGTTCCATTGAGTGTGTACATAAAGGACAACAAGCGCGCAAAGGTAGAACTCGGCCTCGTAAAGGGAAGAACTACTCACGATAAACGCGACATGATTGCCGACCGGGACGCAAAACGAACTATAGCTCGTGCTGTTCGTGGCAAGACACGGAATTATGACGATGATTAATGAGGGGGCGACAGGTTTCGACGGCGCGAGGAGGGTCTGAAGGAGCAGGCCGGGGAAAGTCTATAATCACCCGTAAAACTTAGGACAAAAACATAAAAGTCGAAGATAATTTCGCATTAGCGGCTTAGTATAGCCAGCTACGCCAAAGGATCGGACAATGCTGCTGGTTCGCCTGAGGTGTCATGAAAAGCAGCTCCCCGCCATGTAGAGAGTCCGGCATGGTGATAGACCCGTAAGACTCTAGGAACGTTGAAGGGTGTTTCTGACCTGATACGGACGACAACTGACAGAAACTAAGCCTGTAGTGCCATCACGATTGGCCCGCGTCGGACGGGAGTTCAAATCTCCCCGCCTCCACCAGAAGAACCCTCGACTTAACAATTAGTCGAGTTGCAACTATAAATCAGGAAAAATAAAGCGTTTCTCGAAAAATTAACGGGAGACGCTTTTATTATTGTGAGTTCTGTTTACGGTGCAGTACTGAAGCAAATAAAACTCACAAAATT
>CAJOED010000183.1 GCA_905233335.1 uncultured Synergistales bacterium | reverse complement strand
CGCGATGCCGTTCCGTGCCGTTCCGTGCCGTTCCGTGATAGCATAGCAATTGCCTCCATCATGTAATTGTTGCGATAATCATAATATTTTTTTGGCAATTTGCAAATTACCGTGTTATTATCCTGAAATATTCTTATCAGGAGGAAATAATATTTTGGCGGCAACAATAATAATAGTCCTTGCGCTGATAATCTCTATCGCTATAAATGTAGTTGTCCTTATGCGCAACAAAGTCAACCCGAATCATTCCGTGCGTACTACAATACTTGCGGGCATTCAGAACGTCAGCGAACTCGCTACCATACGTCAGAGCTTCCAGTCGATAGTGTCATTCTCCGACGGGCTGAAAATTCCCATGCTGAATATGAACTTGCCGGGCACTACAAGAAAATTCATGCTGAAGTACAACGGCACTATAGTATGCGGCTGTGATCTGTCAAAAGCGCAGGTGTCCGAACGCTACGACATCAACAGGGTACGAATTACTATCCCGCACAGTGAAATTCTTGATGTGTATGCGGACATTAACAGCTTCGAGATTTACGACCAGAAAGCCGGAATATTCACGAGCGTAAAACTTGAGGATCAGAACAGGGAAGTGAACGCTGACCTCGCAAAAGTCCGTGAGCATGAAGTCAATAACGGCATACTCGAACAGGCAGACGGAAATGTGCGGAAAATATTAGCGTCTGTTGCGTCATCGGCGGGCATGGAAGCGGAGATAATCTTCACGGAGCGCGAGACGTTCGAGCTTATCGGGAGCAGTTCACCGTTGCAGCTTGAGGCAGTAACTACTGAATAACGGCAGCAAAAAAAATCCCCTCGCACAAAACGGGGGGAAATAATATCTGGAATAATATCTTTCCGAAACACTAACGCTTTGAGAACTGTCTCTTTCCTCTTGCGCCCTTCTGGCCGAACTTTTTGCGTTCCACCATTCTCGGATCTCTCGTGAGCAGTCCTTCCTTCTTGAGTGCAGGACGTAACTCCGGGTTGAGCTTGATGAGTGCGCGCGCTATTCCGAGCTTCACTGCTCCTGCCTGCCCCGTAAGGCCGCCGCCCGAAGCATTCACGAACACGTCAATACGTCCCTCAACGCCTGCTGTCCTCAATGAGTGGTAGACTTGGGACTGCCACGCAAGACGTGGAAAATACTCTTCTACTGTCCTGTCGTTGATTTTCACTTCGCCCGTTCCCGCACAAATTCTTACACGAGCTACGGCGTTCTTTCTGCGTCCTGTTCCCCAAATATATTTATCGTCTGACATGTCATTTCTCCTCCTGTCGTCTAAATCTCAAGGGCTACGGGATTCTGTGCCGCGTGCGGGTGTGATTCTCCTGCGTAGACTTTCAGCTTGCTGTCGTATTTGAGCCTGTTGCGCGGGAGCATTCCTTTCACCACATGCCGGAATAATTCAGCAGGTTTCGCCTTCACGAGATCTCCCCATGTACGCGACTTGTAGCCGCCGGGATGCCCTGAATGATAGTGCCATGTAGACTGTGCCGCTTTTTTGCCGGTGAATTTGACTTTTGCCGCGTTGATGACGATAACATAGTCGCCGGTGTCAACGTACGGGGTATAAGTGGGTTTGTTTTTGCCCGTGAGTATTCTTGAAATGACAGCCGCAAGACGACCGATTGATCTATCTGCCGCGTCGATAACGTACCATTTTCGTTCGACCTGGCCAGGTTTCGCCAAGTAAGAACTTGAACCAGTCATGATATAAAGATTTCCTCCTGCAATATTATTACAGCGAACGGGGGCATGTCCGCATTGAATAATTATTTTACCGTAAAGCCGTTTGTTTTCAAGCACGCTACATAACAAAAAAGCCCGCCGTCATGTTCACGCACAACAGCGAGCAGTTACTTTCTCCGCAAAGTTACTTCACAGCAACAAGCCTTTTGTTTTCGATGATGCCGGGGAGTCTTCCGCGTTTTGCTACTGGTTGTCCGTTGACTTCCTTCAAGTCCATAGTCATATCCATAGGCACCGCATGAGCTATATAGCTTCCCACGCCGAAAATGTCAGCACCAGCCGCCGCAAGTGTCTTTATGCGTTCGGGATTGAGTCCGCCGGACACTACGATTTTCACGTGCCCGAATCCTTCCTGGTTGAGCCTGTAGCGCATTTCTCTCACGAGTTCCGCCGTAACTCCGCCGCGTTCACCCGGAGTATCAAGCCTCACAGCACCGAGCCTTTCACCCATAGCACGAGCCAGCCGCAAAGCCTCTTCGCACTCGTCGTGGAAAGTGTCGACCAGGAACGTACGCCCGACTTCGGGTGGCATAGCCGCGTCGTAAGCCTCCGCAAGTTTCAGTGTGTCGCCCATGATGAGAATTGCCGCATGAGGGACAGTCCCGGACGGTTCGCGCCCGCAGAGTTTTGCACCGAGTACACAGCTAGCCGCCGAACATCCGCCGAACTTGACCGCCGCTGACTCCATTACGGGAGCAATAGCCGGGTGAAGATGCCTTGCGCCGAACACGAGAACAGGTTTTCCGTCTGCTGCCTCGACGCACTCACGAGCTGCTGTTGCCCAAGCGCATGAACTCGACAGAATGCCGAGCAAGTTTGTTTCGTGAATGCCGAATGCACCGTACGGACCGCGAATACGCATAACTACTTCTTTGGGCGAAAAGTATTCACCTTCAGGGAGTGCCTCGATTGTTACGGGAGCATCTTTGAGGAGTTCGAGAACTTCAGCGAGTCCTGCGAACATTCCTGTAGTGCGCGTGAAGATTTCGGCTGTTACGGGGGTGTCGAGCATGTTCACGGAAGCAAGAACGTCTCGTGTGTTTATGAAGTATATATCGGTGGTGGCTCCTGCTTTGATTTCGTCGTGAGTTGCGCTGTGAAGTCTGTCGGGGTTGACATTGAGGGCTGTTACATCTTTCAGGGAATTTAACACTGTCGTTTTCTCCTTGTTAGTTCAGGAAGACAATGAAGAATGAAGTCAGCATGAACACGACAGAAAGACCGATAGTGATTTTTGTGAGGGGAGTGAATCTCTGCCACTGCCCTGAATCTGCCTGTGTACCTCCGCCGAAGACTCCCGAAAAGCCTCCCTGTTTGCGCTGCTGTAGAAGTATAACCAAAGTCATCAGGATAGCCACGATGATATGAACGCATGACAATAATATACGCATGAAACAAAAAATTCCTCCTGTTAAGAAATTGCAGAATAGTATATAACAATGAAAGCTGATTTTACAAATAGGGGGTGGGTGGGC
>CAJOED010000182.1 GCA_905233335.1 uncultured Synergistales bacterium | reverse complement strand
ATGTTCAACGTCCCGGAAAATTATCACGAGTACCTCACGAACTTTTACGGAGATTATATGACAGTTCCGCCGGAAAGTGAACGTGTTACTCATTACCTCAAAGCGTGGTGCAAACAATGAACGAACATTATTCTGATGTTGCACGGATAACCCCGGCAGTAAAGCGTGAGTTCGAGGGGCACATGTTCAACGTCCCGGAAAATTATCACGAGTACCTCACGAACTTTTACGGAGATTATATGACAGTTCCGCCGGAAAATGAACGTGTTACTCACTACCTCAAAGCGTGGCGCAAACAATGAACATAGTAATGATTATAAACAGTACAACCTCATAGCAGGGAAACCAGTAATCGATTACGTGATTGATGCCGTCGAGTGTTCACAGCTCACCGAAAAAATTATCGTCGTGATGGATCCGCAGTATTCAGGTTACTCCGAGAAGTTATCGCGTTCGGACTTTGATTTTGCGCTGAACGGTCAGACACGCTACGAATCCATGTACAACGGACTCAAGCTCATTCACGAAAATTATTCATGCGACAAACTGGTAATCGTTGATGCTGTTGCGCCCTTCCTGTATGCAGAACTCATTGATGACTACTTCAGAAAGCTGGATGAGTACGACGCTGTTATTACTGCACAGAAAATCACGGGAGGTTTCACGGACATCAACAACTCACGGCTTGACCGCGAAAAATACATCATCACGCAATCCCCGGAAGGCTTCAAGTTCGGGCTGTTATGGGCGAATTTCGACGTGAATTTCCCGTACCAGGAGACCGCCGGAATGCTCCCGGATGATTCGACGAGATACTACAACTACAACTTCCGCAACAACCTCAAACTGACATATGATTTTGAGCTGTCATACGCTGAATACATGCTCAGGCACTTGGGAAAAATTAACCGTGAGAATAACATTGCGTTTTTCGACAAGAGCATACTCATAACGGAAGGCCTGAAATCATTTCTCCTTCGCAACGAGTTCAAGCGTACTTCTCTGTGGATTGACGAGATATACCGAAAACTCCCCGAACTAATTTCACGGTGGAAAATAAGCTCATTCGTCCCGAATCAAGTATCACGTTACGGGCTTGTGCTCCAGGCCAAGTCGCAAACTCTCGGTGATGTCGTCATGAAGTTCATTCCCGGTTTCGTCGGAAGGTATGAACGCGAACTTGAAGCCATGAAGATTTTGCCGGAGTCGTACATGTGCCCGCTGCTTGATGCTGACGAGTCTTGCGGGTGTATGCTGCTGCGGAAGATTACCCCTGCAAAATATGCGTCGTTCGAGGAGAATTTGAAGCTCACGGAACTTTTCGGGCACGTGATTAATGACGCTGTAGAATATTCGCCGGACATGAACTTGGAGCATATTCCGCTGTATTACGACGAACTCATGAACAAACTCGCGGACGCTGACAGTATGCCGTACTGCCGGGAGGAAATAGAGAATGAGTTACGTTATGCCGTTGACCTCTACGAGAAAAATTTTTCGGGAGCAAAACTGTATGTTCTTCACGGGGACTTGCACGAACTGAATATACTTGACGACACAAAAAGATTTTGGGCAATCGACCCGAACGGTATGCTGGCACCCATTGAGCTTGAATGCGTGAGGTTTATTCGCAATGATGTCCGCAATCACAAAGCATTCGGCTTCAAGCACAGATTCGAATTACTGCTGCAGAGTTTTTCACGTTTCGTTGACATTCACAGACTGGCAGATATTTTCATAATAGATATGGCATTCACGACATATAACAGCGTTTTCGAGAACGAAACCCCCGACACAGAAACATTTGCTGACCTCGAACTCATACGCATAGCAAAAGAATGGAAGGTACATCATGAAGTATAACAGCGTGATAGTCGGCGCAGTGTCAAAGGACATAAACATAGACTGCGAAGGAAACGTGCGGCGTGAAGTTGGCGGTGCTGTCGTTCAGGCGGGATTTGCGGCGGGGCGTTGCGGGTTTCGTGCTGCTGTCATCACGAAATCGGCGGCAGATGTTGACGTTCACGCGAGGTTTGCTGGGAGTAATGCTGATGTTTTCGCGCTGTCCTCAAAGAATACCTGCTCCATTCGCAACGAATATCTCACTCCCGACAAAGAGCGGCGAATTTGTACGTCCCTCAATGTTTGCGACAAGTTCACGATGACGGACATTAACGCGGCGGGTGAAATTTCTGCTGAAGTATGGCACTTGGCCGGGCTGGTATACGGAGATTTTGACGAGGAAATATTTACGGGGCTTCACGGGAAAATAGCGGTTGATGTTCAGGGTTTTCTGCGTCATGTTGAGGGAGATAAAACGATGCGCTTTCATGACTGGACAGACAAGAAAAAATACCTCCCGTTAATCGACTACCTGAAGACCGATGCGGCAGAAGCAGAAATTCTCACGGGAGAAGCTGACAGATACGAGGCGGCCCGGAAACTTGCGGGAATGGGAGCGCGTGAAATCATGATTACGCACAACACAGAGATACTCATTTACGACGGCAGAGAGTTCTTCACGTGTCCGATAAAATCGCGTAACTTGTCTGGGCGAACAGGTCGTGGGGATACGGCGTTTTCGGGGTACATCAACAGCCGGGTAACGCAGGACATTCATGATTCGTTACTGTTTGCGTCGGCTCTCGTGTCGCTGAAAATGGAAACTCCCGGTGCGTTCATGGGCACTAAAGAGGACGTAATGAGCTACATGCATGAATTTTACGCGTCATGAGGAAGTTCGCAAAAATATTTGTCGGCATTGTGATATTGTTCTCGTCATTGTTCCCTATATACTGGCTGTGTGCTATGTCATTGCGCCCGATGGACGACATGAAGTCATTATTGCCCTCCTCAATAACCCTTCAGCACTTCACCGACTTATTCACGAAAAAAGATTTTTCGCGTGCCCTCATGAACAGCCTGCAGGTGTCGTTGATTTCTCTCATGTTCTCGCTGTTGTCCGGGATATGTGCGGCTTATGTTCTGAACCGTCAGCGTTTCAGGTTTCGCGCAAAGAGGCCGTTCAATGTATGGGTGCTTGTTGTGCGGATACTTCCTCCCGTAGCGTTCACGATACCGCTTTACACGATGTTCAACCGCATGGGAGTTCTGAATACGAAAATCCCGCCCGTGATGTCATGTATTCTGATAAACATACCGTTCACAATATGGTTCATGATAAGTTTCTTTCAGCGTTTGCCTGAGGACATTGAGAAGAGTGCGCGCATTGATGGAGCGTCGGAGTGGCAGTTGTTCACGAGGATAGTTCTTCCGCTTGCGGCACCTGGAATAGCGGCGGTGAGTATGCTGTCGTTTCTGTATGCGTGGAATGAGTACACGTACAGCATAATTTTTGTGCAGTCCCCGAAAAATTACACTGTGCCCCTGACGCTTGCGACTCTGAACAGTGATGACTCTGCTACGAATTTCGGGCTTGTTGCTGCGGGAGGAATAATGTCTGTTCTTCCGGTGCTGGGATTTATTGTGTTTGCGCAGAATTACTTGATTGCGGGTTTGTCGGGCGGTGCTGTGAAGGAATGATGCGTGAGGGGTTTTGAGGGCGGG
>CAJOED010000181.1 GCA_905233335.1 uncultured Synergistales bacterium | reverse complement strand
CCGCCTGGCATAGCCGCCCGGGGCCTTCCGGCCCGGCCTACGCTGAAAACCAGCCCAAGGGCAGGTTTTCCGGGCGCTTCGGCCCCTTCGACTTCAATCCGCAGGGGCCGTAACGCCCGGAAAATGCCCCAGTGGGGCATTTTCAGTGAAGGCCGGGCGGTAGCCCAAGACATGTGCGTCGCCGAGGAGCGACTGAAAGCCGCTTCCGCTATCTATTTGCGGCCGTAAAATGAGCGTTCCCGGTCTTTTGGTCCGGGAATGCCATTTTACAGCAAATGGATGCCCCCATCGAAAGACAGCTTTAGCTGACTTTCGATGGCAGGGTGTCGACTTTGTCGACACCCTGAACTTTCAGCCCGGAAGCCTCTATCACTTCGCGCGCTTCTTTTTCTGTCATTCTGTTTACGTCGGGGATTGTGATTGTCCCGTCAGCATTGCCGCCTTCCTGAACTAGCAGATCTATCTTACGTCCTGCCGCAACTTGTGCCGGTGCCGCCGGGCTTTGTGCGATGACATTACCCGCCGGAGTACTCCCTTCATGAATGCGAATAACATCACCCAGCGAAAATCCCTGCGCCTTTATCGTTGCTTGTGCGTCCGCCAGTGTCTGTCCTCGAACATCAGGTACTGCATGAAGTTCTCCGCCCCTGCTGACCTGTAACACGATAATTTGTCCTTTGCGGAGTTCTGCTCCCTGCTGTGGGGACTGTGCAAGGACTCTGCCTTCAGGGAGTGTCGATGCTGCCGGCTCAATCTGAACGACAAGTCCGAGATTTTCGGCCTCACTCACTGCTTCGACCGTAGACTTTCCGACGAGGAGCGGCACTGTTGATTTATTCTCCGGCTTCATGAACACCGTATATACTATTATTGCGCCCGACGTGAATATTACCAGCGCAACCATAAAGAACACCCATAGTCCCGCACCTGCTCTTCTGCTCCTCAAATTATCACACCCCCGGCTAACTTCTGAATTATCGCTGTATCTTTCAGCTTGTCATTATTCAGCGCGTAATCATATGCTGTTTTCCCCTCGTTATCTTTCACTGTAATGTCTGCTCCTGCTTCAAGAAGTGCACTCACAACTTCAGGAGTGTTCCATCCCGCCGCAAGTATCAGTGTCGAACGTCCGCTGTTGTCTTGGGTATCGTCTGCTCCTGCCTCTATCAGTGCATTCACTACATCGGGGTCTTGGTTGTTCATTGCCGCGTGAAGTATTGCCGTCATGCTGTTAGTGGCTTTTGCGTTCGGGTTAGCTCCTGCGGTCAGAAGTGCCTTCACAGCGTCGATAGTATTTCTGCTTGCGGCGAACATCAAGGGAGTAATTCCGTCGTAACGTGCGGCGTTGGGGTTTGCTCCGGCATCAAGGAGTATTTTCACGGCTTCGGGAGTGTTTGACCATGCCGCCCATAATAACGCTGTGTTGCCGTCGTAAGCCTGTATGTTCACGTCAGCACCTGCGGCTACAAGTATGCTGATGATTTCGGTGGTGTTTTTTCTTGCGGCAGTCATGAGGGGAGTTGCGCCGTCGTCCCATACAGCATTGATATTAACGCCGGAATCTATAGCTTCTCTGACCTGTTCAGGAGTTCCGAACTCGCATATATCAAAAAAATTTTCGTTCTGTTCACGCTCTATAACTTTGCGGAATTTCGCCATTCTGTAATATTAATATCCTCCTTGTTATCTCTTCATGATTAACGCACAGTAAAAACCGTCGAGCCACGAATTACGCGGCATAATGTACCACCCGTAAGGCTTGCCCTTCCTGAACGTCTGTCCCTGCCACGAGATTAACCCGGAAACTTCTGCGCACTCCGGGCATGAATGAAGAACGTCGGCGATAATGTTCTCGTTCTCCTGCTTGAGCATACTGCACGTAATGTACAGCACATAGCCTCCTGACCTGCACAACTTCACAGCGCGTTCAAGCAACTTCTTCTGTGTCTGTGTCATGCTGTCGAACTTCTGCCAGTCCAGCCTCCATTTTGATTCGGGCTTTCTGTTCCACGTTCCCGAACACGAGCATGGAGCATCAACGACAACGAACGACGGCACCTCGAACGGCTCAAGTGTCATTGCGTCGCCGGACTTCATTATTGCGCGGTCAACTACTCCCAAGCGATGCAGCTCATTCTCTGCACTGTGAGAACGTTTTTCGGACAATTCCCAGCACTCAATCTTTGCTGATTCACACTCCTGCAGTATCTGTCCTGCCTTAACGCCGCGTCCTGAACACATATCAAGAATTACTCCGCCGCTGTAGAATTTTTTTACGAGTGAGGCCGTGAGTATTGAGCTTTCTGATTGTATCGTGCACAACCCTTCATTGAAGCCGGGAACTTTCGCCGGGAAAAGTGAAGCGTTGACGTGGAGAGCAGAAGATATGTCTGATTTTTCCGCGCGTATCTCGTTGTCATTGAGGAGCCGTAACAGTTCGTCGGTCTTTCCGGGACTTGGCCGCAATGACGAGTAAGACGGTGTGTCCATGAGCGAGAATATCTCGTTGAGTTCCGTCCTGCTCCATGTTCTTTGCCACGCCGGGAGAGTCCATACAGGAACACCAGCATACATAGCTCGTCCCTCTACCGACGGTGAACGCCTGAACTTTTCGGGTGATGATGTGCCTTCCTCTATGACTTTGTGCAGAACAGCATTCACGAGACCTGCATACTTCACGAGTGATTTATCGCGCTTGAGGTACTCTATTATGCCGTTGATGAGGACTCCGCCGGAAAATCGACGCAACTCGAGAATGCCGCCTGTACCCATGATAACAGCCATATAGACGGAGGGCGGTAACTTTTCCCGTGAGCGTATGTAGTCAGCAGAAATTTTCTCCCATAACTCTTTGCGCCTCATCACGATATATATTAGTGAGGAAGCAAGCGATATGTCCGGGGCTTTCATGTGTGTGCGGTCTGCTAGTTTTCTCAATGCTTCTGACGCAAATACACCGTCGCCGGAATTTTCCGCAAGTACCCTAAGTGCTGCTTCTATTCCACGCAATTATGCCGCCTCCCGTGTGTGTAGTGTCGTGTGTGTTGCTGGTCGTGCAGTGCCGTAATAGTCCCGCGTGTTGTAGCTGTTCTTGTCGAGAGTGCAATAATCCCCGTGTGTAATGCCGCAGTCCCGGTGTTGTGCCGTACTTGTTGCGTAGCGAAAATTCCCGGTATTGTGCCCTGCTGTGTGTGCATATCCCGTTGCGCAAAAATCCCCGTGCGTATTGCCGCAGGCCGGGTGTGTTGCCGTACTTGTT
>CAJOED010000180.1:6427-9093 GCA_905233335.1 uncultured Synergistales bacterium | reverse complement strand
TCCTGACGTTGCCGCTGAATGTGCAGTTCTTGACTGTGCCGCCTGTCATATAACCGACAATGCCTCCGCCGTATGCGCCGGAAGTCCTGATTGTCCCCGTGAACGTGCAGTTGTTGATTGTGCCGGAGTTCAGTCTTCGCGCAATTCCCCCGCTGTAATACTCCGAGCCGGTGAGTGTGCCTTTCACGTTCAAGTTCCTGATTGCGATCTCGTCGGAATATTCCGGGATACTTACGGAGTTGAACAAATATTCGTTCTCGTTGAATGTTATCGTGTGATTCTGCCCGTCAAAATGTCCGTTAAAGTACCAGTTATTGCTCCATGACTCCCACTGTGTCGGGGCGGGGATGACTATATCGGCTTCAAGTTTGTAGAACGTCCCGGAGCCTGCGTTCTGTTTCAGGGTGGTGAGGTCTTCATACGTTTTGATTGAGTACGCTGTGTCCCATGTGAGTCCGTCGTTGCCGTAAGTGTCCGTGTATGCCCACGAGCACCCCGCGAACATCATAACCGCTACTACTGCCGCAAAAAATTTCCTGCTCATAAAAAAAATTCCTCCTTCGACAAAAAATATTTTTCCTTCATGACAACATGCGCCCGAAAAAAATATTTCATGTCTACGGTGGACAATCGTAATGTGTACTGCGTGAACTAACTAATGGGGGGGGGGTATGAAGTTTCTGATACATTACGGTTCGCGCTCCTTTCTCGTGGGATTTCCGCTATTCTATCACACAAATATACGACTGCGGCCACCGACACACCGACAGCCGCACTCCCTGCCTCTACCGCTCGAACATATCCGGGAACAACGGAATCCACGCCCGCGACTGTATCAGCCCCGCATCAAGATACACCGCCAGCATCGACCGACCAGGATACCCCGACGACGACAGCTCAACAGGAAGAGGAATCTGTATCTGCATGTGCGTTCTCTGTGTCGGAAGTTCGAGGGTGTTGCCGAGTGAGTATATCGTCTTCCCGCCCGTGAAGTAGCTTGCTCTCGTCAGGCCAAGTGAGGGGACTTCCCGCGCATAAATATCAAGCTCTAACCCGTTGAGTATGCAGAACTTCAGAAGCATTAACGTATCTTCAAGCGTCATTGAGATAGAAGCATCGACAATAACATTGGTGAGTGTGTCCTTGTGCAGAAGCCAGAATGACTGTAGGACTCCGAAAATATCGTTGCCGTTTCTGACGCTTGCGGGGCGGACGTTCAGCGGGAAGGCTCTCCCTCTAGGCATGGGTGCGTGAATGAGCAGTGCATCAAGCTGTCGGGGTCTCTGCCACATGACATTTGCTCGCATGTTGCGTTCGTTCCAGACGGTGGCGGCGATTATTCTCGTGTTGTGCGAATAATTTATGAACGGACTCATGAACGTAGCATCAAGTATATAGCTCTCACTGTTCTCGACGTTCGTAGCAATGACGGGATTATACACGCTCAAGAAGCCCGGTACGTCCTCGCGTGAAGGTATCATTACGGTCTTGTATATTCTCGACGCTCCTATTTCGATCCAGCTGATGTCCCCTTCAGGTGAATGGAACAACGACCATATATTGCTCATCCCCGAATACAGAGCAGACCCGTAACGATTAGCGTAAGTTCTCGTCCCGAAATCAATACTGAAATCGTAAATGCTACCTTCTTCCGTCAGCACAAAAAGTTCTCCCGTCGTCGACCATAATAAATCCCTGGGCTTTGATACCCCGCGAATGTCGAAATATTCATGGTTGATTGCGTTGATGATGTATATTCTGTCGTTCGCACGGTCAGCAACCGCAAGCCAGTCCGCATAACCCTCAACAGCAACCGGCTCAAACAGCAGATCCCCTGCTCCCAAAGGAGGACTCCAGCGTCGTAACATGAGGCCGTTATTGCTCATGTAGTAGAAGCCTATATTGCGGTCGGCAGGGTCAGCAACGGCGAAAAGATTTTCTGCGATGATTTCAGCGTCGGAAACTACGAGTGAAGGCAGCGTCGTAATGTAGTCGGACGAAACTATTTTTGTGCTGTTTATGTCTATGTTGTCGAGGCTGTAAATTTCTCCGTCGGCGTTGAAGATTCTGAATGTCCCGTCGCCCATCGGAATAGCAATCACGGGAGCAGGAACGCTTATTCTGTTCATTGTGCTCTCCCACGAGAAAGCCCCCGACATAAGGTTACGCGAGCCGTGCCGGATGTATATCATGTCGCCGAACTGATCCGGTATGCAGACAATATCACCAAGTGCCCGGACTTTTCCCATGCCCCTTATGCTGAATGGCCTGGTGTATCCAGTGTTCCATTCTGTTTGTACGGTCGTCTCTGTGTAACGCCAGCTGACTGGAATCGGAGCAGTCCCAAGCACAGAACGCAAAACTCTGTCCTGCTCGTCAAAATTTCGTTCGATTCGGGGAGCGGAGTCATCTCTTGGCCTGACCTCAAGAAAGCTCCGTAGTGAGGACATTGCGCCTTCAGTATCTCCCATTCTGCTCAAGTTCAGCGCACTCAACAAATAGTAATCGACCATGTATGTATTCTGTGCTATTGCCTGGTCAAGATATATCTGGGCTTCTCTGTAGTCCCTGCGCATGAAGTGAACGTATGCATTGTTGAAGTATCGTTCTGACTCGTCGAGGTTGGCGCGCGGGATTTCTGCTGCGTGTGATAAGTTCGTGAGTGT
>CAJOED010000180.1:5222-6304 GCA_905233335.1 uncultured Synergistales bacterium | reverse complement strand
ACAACAACAGCATACAACAAAGCGAACAGTACAAGATACGCAGGCAGACAGAAGCACAGCAGGCTGAACAGTCAGAGCAGATTTTGCAGGAGCAGCAAGCACAGCAGGTACAGCAGGTCGACGAGTACGACAAAGCTAACCCGGTCGGTGAAGAGGTTGAAGGCATATACAGCGTATCACACGACGAGAACGGAAATTTGAAGGTGGACTACAAACAGCCCGCAGAGAAATCCGACGACAAGAAAGACGCGAAATCCACCGAACAACCTCAAAAGGCACAAGGTACAACAACTACCAGTACTGACAGCACAGAAGATGACGAGGACGACGAACTCGAAAAGCTCAAAGAACAGCGCGACACCCTGAAGGCACAGCTCAACCGTGAAGCTGACGAGGGGACAAAGGCACAATTACGCGCACAGCTTCAGGCGGTCGAGGCACAAATAGCAATGAAGTCCGCAAGTGTTGAAGTGTAATTTATGCGGTAAAATATAGATTATCCATTTCCCTTTTAGGAGTGATAATCTTTCATGAAGGCGTTAATCCTCAATTCCGGCGTGGGGTCAAGAATGGGCGCGCTCACGTCGGAACAGCCTAAATGTATGACAGAAATCAAGCCCGGCGAAACTATATTATCTCGTCAGCTGAAACAGTTAATCGATGTCGGAATAAATGAAGTTGTCATGACTACGGGATACTGTGAGAACGTATTAATGAATTACTGCCGGACTCTTGACCTTCCCATAAAAATAAAGTTCGTGAACAACCCCGACTACAGGACTACTAACTATATCTACAGCGTGTATCTTGCACGTGAATTTCTTGATGATGATTTATTGTTCATGCACGGTGATTTAGTCTTTGAGAATGAAGCACTCGACAAAGTTATTAGTGATGGCCGCTCCGTTATGGCTGTGTCATCAAGCGTCCCATTGCCCGAAAAGGACTTCAAAGCAGTAATTGATGACGACGGGAGAATAATGAAAGTGGGAGTAGAGTTCTTCACGAATGCACTAACCGCACAGCCATTGTATAAACTCAACAGATCCGACTGGCAGTTATGGCTCTCAAAGATAGAGGAG
>CAJOED010000180.1:0-5189 GCA_905233335.1 uncultured Synergistales bacterium | reverse complement strand
TTTTTACGCCGAGCGGGCATTGAACGACCTTGACGGCACGTGCAGCATTTTCGCGTGTGATTTACGAAACCTCCTTTGCTCCGAAATTGATACCCCTGAAGACCTCGCAGTAATCTCCTCACGAATAAGAGAAATAGAATCCCGGACAGTATATATAGGTTTTTCGACAGGAATACTTCACGGCGGACACATAAACATCATCAGAAAAGCCCGCAGACTTGGCCGGCTCATTATCGGCGTGCTGTCAGATGAGGCTGTTGCTGGCTATAAGCGTTTCCCGTTAGTGTCGTTCGCTGACAGAAAAGCAATGTTCGAGAACATCGCGGGTGTGTACAGAGTCGTGGAGCAGAAGACTCTCTCGTACCGTGAGAATCTAGAACGCTACAAGCCCGATATATTCGTTCACGGCGACGACTGGCGGACGGGATTCCAGAAGCCCATACGCGACGAGGCAGCGAGTATTCTTGCGTCATACGGAGGGAGGCTCGTTGAGTATCCATACTCGAAAGATGACAGGTACGCGGAACTTGAAGCACATACACGCGCGGACTTAGCCATGCCCGATATACGTCGCGGAAGGTTACGGAAGTTACTCGGCATAAAGAATTTTGTTACGGCAATGGAAGCTCACGACGGGTTGACGGGACTTATCGTGGAGAATGAGAAAGTCTATCAGGACGGCGGAGCTAAGCAGTTCGACGCTATGTGGGTGAGTTCATTGTGCGACAGTACAGCAAAAGGCAAGCCAGATATAGAACTCGTAGACATGACGAGCAGATTCCGCACTATAGAGGACATCATAGAAGTAACTACCAAGCCCATAATATTTGACGGCGATACAGGAGGAAGACCCGAACACTTCACGTACACAGTGAGGACTCTTGAGAGACTCGGAGTGTCCATGATTATTATTGAGGATAAGACCGGCCTCAAGAAAAACAGCCTTTTCGGGACGGAAGTTGCACAAGTTCAGGAGAGCATAGAGAACTTTTCGGAGAAGATACGCGCTGGCAAAAAGGCACAAAAGACGCGGGACTTCATGATATGCGCAAGGATCGAGAGCCTCATACTTGAACGCGGACTTGATGACGCATTGAGTCGGGCGTTTGCGTTTGTTTCGGCGGGAGCTGATGCTGTCATGATGCACTCACGCAGAAAAGACCCGGCAGAAATTTTTGCGTTCCTCGAAAAGTTCAGGGAGCGCGACAAAGTTACTCCGATAGTGCTCGTTCCGACAACATACAACACAGTAACAGAAGAAGAATTCAGGGTGCGGGGGGCAAACGTGATAATTTACGCGAATCACCTCATGCGTGCGGCTGTCCCGGCAGTGCAGAAGGCGGCAAGAAATATTCTCGAACATCACCGCTCTTCAGAATGCGACAAGGACTTGATGCCGTTCAGCGAAATTATACGGTTAATCCCTGCTCCTGAAGAAAATACATAAAGGGGGTATTTTATGAGTAACAATATGGGCAAGGACGTAGACCTTCAAGAGAGGGTGCGTCTCAAGAAAGCGGACAGGGAAGAATTATACTGCCTTGAACCGCCGTTCCCGAAAACTAATTTTTTGATGGAGCTGTCGAGCGCGTGCAACCATGCATGTATCTTCTGCGCACATCAGAAAATGAAACGCAAGCCGGCGAAAATGGACAAGGCAAAAGGTTTTGACATTCTGCAGCAGGCTTATGACTTGGGAACACGTGAGGTCGGATTTTACGCAACAGGAGAGCCGTTTCTTGTGCCCGAACTGCCTGAATACATCGCAAAGGCAAAAGACATCGGCTACTCGTATGTGTATCTCACGTCGAACGGTTCGAACGAATACGAGCAGTAATCGACGCAGGACTCGACAGCATAAAGTTCTCGATTAATGCGCCGACAAAGAAGCTCTATAAGTTCATTCATGGCCGTGATGATTTCGACACAGTCATGAATCACCTGCACTACCTGAACGAATACAGGAAAGAGTCCGGGAAGAACTACAAGATATACGTTACCGGGATATTGACGCGATTCACCGAGAACTTGCGCGAAAAATATTTCGAGGTCTTCGGCGGCCTGGCGGATCAGATTGTCTTCAAGTACGTGTATAACCAGGGAGGATATATGCCGGAAATTGATGAGTTATTGCGCTGTGATTGTGATGATGAAGTCCGGCGCAGGTGTAATCTCCCGTTCGACGCAATATCAGTAACTCAGGAGGGCTATTTGTCCGTCGAGAATGCTGACTATGAGAACATGCTGGTAGTTGCCGACCTCAACAAAGTATCATTGAGAGAAGGCTGGTACGGCGAAAAAATGAAGGACATGCGGCGACGCTTCATTGAGGACGATCTTGACGGGACTTTGTGCGACGGGTGCGTACATCATACACACAGTCCGGCTCGTGCGATAACCCCGGAATGTTCGAGCGTGGAAGGCGATTATGTGTTTGATGATTCTTGCGTACGTGAAAGGCTCAAAAACTCCGGGCTGACTGTATACGTTCCCATGTCGGCAGATATAGTTCACCCCGGACACATCAACATTCTCAAGACAGCCGCTCGTTATGGCAGAGTCATAGTGGGACTGTTCGCTGACGAGGCAATCTCCACGTACAAGCCCAAGCCCTACATGACGTACGAACAGCGCAAAATCGTAATCGAGAGCATAAAGTATGTTGATGAGGTCGTGCCTCAAATGACCCGCGATTACGACGACAATATACGGAGACTCAAGCCTGACTTCATGATTCACGGAAAGGACTGGCGCGAAGGTCCTCTTGCTGATGTACGAGCAAAGGCAATAGCTACGATGTCAGAATGGGACGGCCAAGTTATTGAGCCTGATTACACAAAGGGCGTTTCGTCGAGCATGATACGCGGGCAGATACGTTAGCAAATTTTTTTGACGGAGTGTGAAGACAATGCAGAGAGTATTGAACAGTTACAGGGAGCTTGCAGAGATTTTACGTGATGCGGGAAAAATATTATTCGTTCACGGGAAATCAGCGGAGAATTTTACGCGCCTCCATGAATGTTTGAACTCTGTCAGTGTTGAGCATTTCACCGACTATACTCCCAACCCGAAACTTGAAGACGCAATATCGGCCTCCGAATTTTTCAGGAGCAAAGGGTGCGCCTTTATACTTACGGTGGGAGGGGGTACAGCAATTGACGTAGCAAAGTATGTGAAGCTGAATAATCCTGACTCACTGCTGGCTGTCATTCCGACGACGGCAGGAAGCGGGAGCGAGGCTACGAGGTTTGCGGTGCTCTATCGGGACGGAGTGAAGCTCTCAATCACTGACGACATTATGATCCCTGATTACGTTTTGTTTGACCCCGAATTACTAAAATATCTGCCCGAATATCATCGCAAATCTTCAGCCCTCGATGCTATGTGTCATGCGCTGGAGTCTTTCTGGTCGGTGAACGCTACACAACAGAGCCGCGAATTTTCACGCACAGCCCTTACGGACATTACGCGTATGCTCACGAATTACCCGGAGAGCTACGATCCCGACAAGATGCTGCGAGCCTCATACACTGCCGGAAAAGCCATCAACATAGCACAGACTACGGCAGGACATGCGATGTGCTACAAAATCACCAGCCTTTTCGGGACAGCACACGGACACAGCGCGGCATTGTGCATCAGGGTGTTGTTCAGGCGTCTCACAGAAAACTCACGGCTTGATGTCCTGAATGACATTGCGTCGGCTATGGGCTGCAGTTCTCCCGTTAGTGCGGCGGAAAAGTTCGAGGAGATATTCTCGCGGCTTGGCCTGAATGTACCTGAAGCATCAGAACAGGAGATAGACATTCTTGCGTCGTCAGTCAACACTGAAAGGCTGAAGAATTTTCCTGTTGTTATGGACAATGACACAATCAGAAAACTTTATCGCGAAATTCTTACTGTGAAGGAGTAATTATTATTATGGACGTGAAATTTTTTGCTGACACTATCGGCTGTAGTTTTTTCGCAGGAGTCCCTGACAGCCAGTTACGTGCACTATGCGACTACCTCATGAACACGTACGGCACAGACCCCGCACACCACATTATCGCCGCAAATGAGGGAAACGCATTAGCAACCGCCGCCGGGTATCATCTAGCAACCGGGAAAATTCCGGCCGTATACATGCAAAATTCCGGGCTTGGGAACATCGTAAACCCATCGACGAGCCTCACCAATCCCAAAGTCTACAACATACCCGTAATATTTGTCGTGGGCTGGCGAGGTGAACCGGGAGTGCATGATGAGCCTCAGCATATCTATCAGGGAGCTGTAACGTGTGAACTTCTCGAACTTCTCGGCATAAAGTATTTTGTCGTCAGCAAGGAGACATCACAGCAGGAGCTTCAAGACGCAATGAGTGAGTTCCGCGAAATTTTACGTGAGGGACGTAATGCCGCGTTTGTGATACGAAAGGGAGCTTTGAGTTACGGCGAAAAAGTGAAGTACCAGAACGACTACTCTATGGCGCGTGAAGAAATCATCAGGCACATCATCACATTCACCGGCGACTCTCCCATAGTCAGCACTACCGGCAAAACTTCCCGAGAACTTTTCGAGTTACGTGAGAGTCATGAACGCGATTTTCTCACTGTCGGCTCTATGGGTCATGCGTCATCTATCGCGCTAGGTGTTGCGTTGAGTGTTCCGGGTAAAGTATGGTGCATCGACGGCGACGGAGCAGCATTAATGCATATGGGAGCTATGGCGGTAATCGGGAGCATAAAGCCGAAAAACCTCGTGCATATCGTCATCAACAATTCGGCTCATGAAAGCGTCGGGGGGCTTCCGACAGTTGCGGGGAAAATCAGCCTCCCGGACATTGCAAAATCATGCGGCTATGTTCATGTGTCAAGTGTTGATAGTTATGCTGAACTTGACGAGGCACTCTCGAACGCAAAATACAGTGAAGCTCTGACGTTCATAGAGGCAAAA
This sequence comes from uncultured Synergistales bacterium, assembly GCA_905233335.1. Taxonomy (GTDB): domain Bacteria; phylum Synergistota; class Synergistia; order Synergistales; family Aminobacteriaceae; genus JAFUXM01. The sequence continues at coordinate 254 of CAJOED010000180.1, read as the reverse complement.
TCAAGAATCGGTGCGCGTGATGATTTAGGACGGCCGACAACTAGCGCAATCGATAACAAGAAGGCGTTTATGGGATATATCTATCGTCGTAACACTTGCGAATAAAACAAAAGGCGTATATGCTTTTCTGTCATGAAAGGCATAATGATTCAGGGAACATCAAGCTACTCGGGAAAAAGTTTCATTGCTGCGGGCTTATGTCGTATGCTCTCGAACATGGGACTTCACATTTGCCCGTTCAAGTCGCAGAACAT
>CAJOED010000179.1 GCA_905233335.1 uncultured Synergistales bacterium | reverse complement strand
TCCTTATGTATTTTCCCAAAATGTTTTTATGCCGTCATACTTGATTATTTCGCTGTCGTTCGTTATGAGTGTGCAGTTTTCCTCAATAGCTGTTGCCATGATAATACGGTCGAAAGGATCTCTATGTATCAGCGGCATGTGCTTTATTTTTTCGAGATAAGAAAATTTCAGCGGCATAATCAAAATTCCCCTGTTCTCGCAAAAATCAGCAAGCTCATAAATATTCATTGTGATAATATCAAGTTTTCCTACTGTCTGCTTGATTGCGATTTCCCATAGAGTAGCAAAACTCATATATATTTCTCCGCTGTCGTATACCATTTTCCTGACAGTTTCCGGGAGCCTCTTATCTTTTGTCAGATACCAGATAAATGAACACGTATCAAGCATATACTTCATACAGCGGCCTCTTGCACATGTTCAGCACGTTCACTCTTTTCACGAAGTTCACGGAGTTCTTTAGATGACACAAGCTCAAGCGGTTCATCGAAATCATCAGCAACCCATATTTTGTCCTTGAACGCTCCCCATAAATCTCGCGGTCTGCCTCGTGGCTTTTCAGGTCTTCCGAGCGAAACGGGACAATCCCGCAGAAATCTCATGTAGTGAATCAGTTCCGACAGCTTGAAATCCGGCACCTCTTCAAGCGCATGTATTGCTTCTTCACGCAACGTCATAATATCTACCTCCTGAAAATATATTTTACGGCAATGGATAGTGATCCCATATGGGCACGCCGATAAAGAACGCCGCTTTGAACTCTTCGGAGCCGTACATCACCGCGAACTTCATGTCTACCAAGTTATTCGGGAAGTTCACCGCAAGACCGACCTCATACGGAGCGTCTACTTTCTTCCATTCTTTGTCGAACGCATAGCCCCAGCTCGCGAACAATTCACCGGCTATTACTCCCATTGCTGTACGCTTGATGATGCGCCTGAAAGCGATATTGCTCCAGAACATGCGCTCGGCCTCTATCGGATCCCTTGCGACGGAGTACAATTCTTCAGCGGCTCCCAAGTATACGGCGTGGCTTCTCTTGTTGAGGTCTCCCTCCGCAAAACCCAAGCGCAAATACGTTCTCCATAAGCTCGAAACCTCAAGCGGCTTGAAGTAGCTGAACCTGTAGCTCCATTCGTCTATATCCGGCCACCATGCATTTATGCGCCAGGAATGTCCGCTCGTCGGGTCGCCCGGCATGTCGACAGAGTCATATTCAGCCAGTAACGTGGGGCCAAACGATTCTGTGTCGTCCTTGTCGGAAATGGGATCTCCTCCCGTGTGTTCATACGCCGCCCCTATCCCGAAATTCACATCACCGAACGTGAACAGCTTGCTGATACCCGCCGCGTATCTGTTCCAGTCCTTGTTGCCGAAATCTTCTCCGGCCGGCTCCCAGTTCTGCATCGACAGTGTAACCTGCCATGAGTCCATCGGCTGCGGTGCTGTCTGGTACGTCAGGTCAAGCCCCCACTCATCACCGATTGCCGCAACTCCCACCAGCGAGTCATACTCCGAACGAATGCCGCGCATTTCTCCCTTCAGGTACATCCATCTGTTGGGGTGAAGGTTGGTCGTGTACCCGGAAATTCCGACCTTCAGCTCCGGCGACTGCCTGACATCAACACGTATCAATACATCTCCCGAATCCGTACGGCCAAGCTGATAGTCCGCTAACTCAATGCCCGGTGCTGACGATAATTTGTTCATTGCCTCGTCAATCTTTTTCGTGTCTACGGGCTTCTCCGCAAGACGCATTACCCTTCTGTGCACAAGTTCTTCAATTTTCGGGGGCAGTCCGTGAACTTCTACTTCCTTTACGATGTTGCTGGTGTGATGTGCTTCAACGAGCGGCGTATACAGTTCGGGGCCTTTCCGCGAGAGTGCTTTTATCTCGTTGATGTGCGCTAAGGCTTCTTCACGGCCAAGTGCTACGATTTTTTCGGGGTCTGAAGTGTCGAGCATTCCCAAGCCCGCTACGTTCGGTGTCAGAAGTATATCTGCCGCTGCTCCTTCCTCGTCCGTTGTCTTCCTCATCAAGACCGTCATTGCCTGGTTCACAACGTCCATGTATGAATTTATGCCCGTCAGCATTACGTCGGAAATATCAACCGCCACTATCGGTACGCCGGGGAATAATTCCTGAGCTGTATACACGGGTAAATTCTCGACAACTCCTCCGTCAACAAGAAGATGATCATCAATCACCCAAGGCTCAAACAGTGCCGGAATTGACATAGACGCTCTCATTGCCGCCGCCAAATTTCCCTCACGAATTACGACTTTTTCTCCCGTCTTGATGTCTGTAGCTACTGCCGCATACGGTATAGGAAGCTGGTAAAAATCCGTCTCGTGTACGTGCCTCATCAACTGCGAAAAATATTCGTAGAGCTTGTCGCCCGTCAGAATTCCTTTAGGCCCGCGCTCCTTTCCCTGTTTCTTGTACGTCAGTGCAGGAATAGTTGAGGTTTTTGCGCGTCGGTCATTGCCTGTGAACACGAACATAGGCCCCGTGTTTTCGCTCAAAAGACTGGGTAAATCAAGCTCATGCAGTATCTCGTGTATTCTTGCTGTGGAGTAGCCGCTCGCCCGCAATGCTCCCATCAACGCGCCCATGCTCGTCCCGACGATGCCGACAATCTCCACGCCGTTTTCCTCAAGAACTTCCATTACGCCCAAGTGCGAGAAGCCTTTTGTCCCTCCTCCTGAAAGCACAAGCACAACGCCCGCATCACTCGCAAAGGGACTAAGCGCAATCATACAGGCCGCAACAAAAACGCAAAAATATTTTCTGAACATGAAATTTTCTCCTCCTGGTGTAAAGAAAAAAACGGCTCCGGCTGTCATAACCAGAACCGCTGATAATAGTCGAGAATTATTACAGGCTAATCAATCTTGAACGACAGCACAAGATAAAGACCCCCTGACGGCTGAAGCTCAAATGGAAGTGTGAAGCTCCTCATGCCGTTATCTTCATTTGTTACGTTCCTGATGTTTTCGCCGACGATTAACTGCGGGGGTGTTACGTCCACTGTTCCGAGAGCACTTTGTACGAGTGCGCGGCCGCCTATCATGTTGGACAGTTCGCCGATTACGCTCATAGAGACATCATCGCCGAGTTTCGGGGCAATCATTCCGCCGGACATTGCTGAAATGATGTTCTCGAAACCCTCATGATCCAGCATAATATTCACTGTTCCGCGTGAACCTACGCCGACAACACCGATTAGTGCAGTTGTGCAGACGTTGCCGACTTTGATGCCCTGTGAGACTTTAGTTTTGTTGAGGGTGATATTCAGCCCTACCTCCCGCCCTACGGACAGCACTGCCGACGCAAAACTATTCACGAGAGCGACAAGTTTATCCATACCGGCCATA
>CAJOED010000178.1 GCA_905233335.1 uncultured Synergistales bacterium | reverse complement strand
AATATTTCTCTTCCTTCTGTTGCTGTCGTGGGAACTCGAAAATGCAGCGACTACGCACAGAATATAGCGTCGAGTTTGGGCAGGGCACTGGCACAGCGCGGACTAATCGTCATCAGCGGAGGGGCACGCGGGATTGACACTGCCGGGCATCGTGGCTGTCTGTCGGAGGACGGCGTAACTATCGCGGTGTTCGGTACAGGTATCGACAAAGTTTACCCGACGGAAAACAGAGATTTATTCTCACGCATCATAGAACGCGGCGCAATAATTTCCGAATATCCTTTTGGGACGCACGGTGAAGCCTGGAGATTTCCAGAACGCAATAGAATTATCGTCGGCATGTCGTCGCGTATTGTCGTCGTGGAATCCCCTGAAGGCGGCGGGGCAATGCTTACGGCTCGTGCTGGGCTTGAGCTTGGCCGGGAGGTTTGGTCTGTTCCGGGACGAATTACTGATGAGGTGTGCAGGTGTACGAACGCGCTTTTAGGTGAAGGGGCTAGGGTGTTCACAGGCATTACTGACTTTCTCGAACTCACAACGGGACACGCACAAATGAATATTTCTTTCGGTGATGACGCGGAACTTTCTGACGACGACAAAATCATATATTCGCTGCTTCAACGTCAGGGAGGGCGGACGCTCGACGAACTCATAATAGAGAGCGGGCTTGATGTCGTTACGGTGCAGAGTGCGTTGATGTCGCTTGAGGCTGACGGGTTAATCATGAACACTTCCGGGAGATATTCAGCGACTGCGTAAAACAAAATCCCCCCGCCGCATTCACAACAGGGGGACAAATATTTTTCTCTTCTAGCTGTACTGACGCTCAACTGCTCCGTGAACTTCCTCAAGTACTGCTTCATACTTCTGGCGCGGACGACCGAAGCACACGTCCATCTGCTCATAGAACGTAACGCTCTCAAGACCGACGAATCTCTGTGCGATTGCTTCTGCCGTCGGCATGTAGCGGATCTTTCCGTCGTACATCTTCACAACCGTAACACCGCTCACTCCCTCGTCAAGAAGAATAACTGCCGCTGCTCCTATCTGCTTTCCGAAATTGACATCGTATGCTGATGTTGCGCCGCTCCTCACTATATGGCTCGGAATGACCTCGCGAATTTCGGGTATCTCGAACACGCCGGGTACATACATTTCTGATGTCTTCATGAACTGTTTGATTTCGGGGTCTTCACGCATCATGTTTTCGAGCGTTTCTTTCACGAAGCGTCCTGCTCCTGCAAGTTTCGGGTGTCCGAATGAGTCCGTAGAACTGCCGCCGCCGTCGGAGAATAATTTTCCGTCCTCGCCTCTTACGCCTTCAGCAACAACGATCGTGTACGTCCCTGCATGAACATCGGAGTTCAGAATGCGCCTGATGTAGTAGTGTTTCAGGTGAGCATATACAGCGTTGAAGTCTACGGGAACTTCCGGGATGAGTATGCAGTCAGCGTCTGCCGCAATGCCGCCCCTGAACGCCGTATGTCCCGCGTAACGTCCGAAAACCTCAATTACCATTATTCTGTTGTGAGTCGTTCCGGTTGTCTTGAGGTCGTCTACGATGTCAGCTATTTTGTTGATTGCCGAGTCTCCGCCGACAGAATACGTCTGCAAGTCCAAGTCCATTGTTTTGGGAGCATGTACGCAGGGTATTCCGTGTTCGGACAAGTCAACGACGACGCTTCCCGTGTCATCACCGCCGGAAATCACGAGGCCGTCGATGTTGTGCTTGCGGAGTCCCATCATGATTCTGTCGTATTTTTCGGGGTCGTTGATCTTCGAGATCTTCACCCGGCTGTGTCCTGCATCGCTTCCTGCAAACTGTGAATTGACGTGGTCGGTGCGTTCTTCGTCGAGTTCCACGAGGTGATCAAATTCCACGAGGTTATACAGTCCTGCGTAGCCGTTCGGGATTGTGTACGTTCTCATGCCGCGCATAAGAGCTGCCTTAGCTGCCCCGCGAATAACAGCATTGAGTCCGCCGCAGTCTCCGCCGGAAGTGATGATGCCGATGTTCTTCATTTTTCCGTTCAAGATAACATTACTCCTTTGTGAAAAAAATTTATGCGTGTAAAAATATTATACAGTTATTTACAAATTTTTCCCTGCAGAGTATGAAGAATTATATAATGAGACACAAAGAAAGGAGAATGAATTATGAATGCTGTACGTGAAGAGAAATATAATGACGTTCAAGAAGAATATGAATACGTACCTTATTGTGAGGTCAAGAAGATTACACGCGACCTCATTGATAAGCATATGGAAGCATTAAAGGCTCTTGCGAATGCGTAGACTGTCAACAGAAGAAATTATTTACATGCACACCGAAATAGTAAAAGCTACCGGCGGCAGTACTGGCATTCGTGATATGGGACTGCTTGAGTCTGCCGTTAATGCTCCGTTTCAGTCGTTCGGCGGCTGTTATGTTTACCCGACAATTATCGAGAAGGCTGCGCGTTTGGGATTCGGGCTTGCACAAAATCATGCATTCATAGACGGCAACAAAAGAATAGCGGCGGTTGCTGTTTTAGGTTTTCTAAGAGCGAACGGAATAGAAATAGAATGTACAGAGTTCGAATTATTTTCGGTGTTCTACAAACTTGCATCGTCTGAAATTACATTTGATGATTTAGCCGGGTGGATTACAAATCATCAGAAAACATAACAGGCATAAAAGAAAGAACTAATACCGCAAAATTTCTAATGACACTCAAAAAAATTACACTAGAATAAATTTATCACACTACCAAAACACCTCAAGCAAAAATTTTTTCGGCACGGCTTCAAGTGGGGGGTAGTGCGTGCGCTGAAAAATTGCTTGGGCATACAGAACTATCAACACAAAATTTTACGAGGAGGAAATTTTTTATCATGTTCACGCAAGGACCTGTATTAGGTGAATTTTTCGGAACGCTCGTTCTTGTAGTTTTCGGGGACGGCAACGTAGCTAACTTGGTGCTGAAGGACTCAAAAGCAAACGGCTCTAACTGGGTGCACATCTGCTGGGGCTGGGCATGGGCGGTCGGACTCGGAGTATTCGCGGCGAACGCTCTCGGCTCATCACAGGCAGACCTCAACCCCGTCGTAACTGTCGCAAAGACTATGGCTGGTGTTTACGGCTCATGGGGTGAAGCGTTCAACGTAATCATTGCGCAGATGGTCGGCGGCTTCTGCGGCGGCGTTGTCGTATGGCTCGCGTACCTCAACCACTGGAAAGGCTCTGACCCTGACGCACAGCTCGGTGTGTTCTGCACAGCTCCCGGAAACCGTAATCTTCCCTGCAACTGCCTCACTGAAGCAATAGCGACGTTCTTCCTTGTTACGCTCATCATGTCGGTATTCTCGAAAGGTGTCGGCCTCACGACTCCGGGACTCGGAACGTTCTTTGTCGTC
>CAJOED010000177.1 GCA_905233335.1 uncultured Synergistales bacterium | reverse complement strand
TTGCGGCACCGAATGCTGATGACGCAACGAGAACGGCCATGCAGGCCAAGAAAAATTTACGTAACAAAATAAGCATTCCTTTCATAATATGATAAGCAGTGATAATTATAGCGTGTAATGATATTTTTTTCCCCCGCCCGAAAAACTCTCACTCACAACTCACTACTCACAACTCACTAAAAATCCCCTGAATTTTGCTATAATAATTTTTCACACAAAGGGGGCAGAAATTATCTCATCATGGAAGAAAAAAAGAACGTAGCGGCCGCAAGTAAAAAATGGGAAGTCGTAGTCTTCCGGTTAGGCAAAGAATTATTCGCTATCAACGTCAACAAAACGCGCGAAATATTACGCTGGACGGGTTGCCGGCCTATTCCGACGAAAATTCCTGCGTTCATCGGCATAACGACACTACGGGGCGCAACACTGCCGCTGATAGATTTACGTATATTCTTGGGCATAAATTCCACCGTACCCATTGCGCAGACAAAAATCATGGTTGCGGAGTTCAACGACATCAAGCTGGGATTTCTCGTTGACGGCGTAGAGCGAATACGTCAGGTGAACGCTGAGGACCTCGACAGCTCAAAAATGCGCGGTGTATCATTGAAATGGGTGCTGTACATCATCAAGCGCGACGAACGGAACATACTATTACTTGACTATGAAGCGATAATTCAGGAGACGGCACCGGCAGTGGCAGAACAGATGTTCGATCAGGGCAAACTCGGCGCATACCAGCACCAGATCGGACACGTTGAGGACTTCCACATACTTGTAGCTGACGACAGCCCGTTATTGCGGCAACAGACGTGCGATGTCCTGAAACAATCGGGCTTCACGAGCATTTACCCGGTGAAGGACGGAGTAGAGGCACGAAAATTACTGCTGGATCAGGGAGAGAATTTCGATCTGCTCATTTCTGATATAGAGATGCCGTTACTCGACGGATTGAGCCTCGTTGAAACTTTGCGGCAGGATGATCGCACTTCTGATATGCCGGTGATATTATTTTCGTCCATCATGGTAAAGGAATTACTTGACCGCGCCGAAGCCCTCAAAATAATTCACGTCCTGAAGCCCGATGTCTACAAACTTGTAGAGAGCGTCGTGAAAATATACCGGGACTGCAAAAAAAACAGAAATTATTAGGGTGTCAGCCTGAAGTCCATTGACGCATTTGTGCCCACTTTCTGCACCCTCAAAATATTATCTTCCACCGTGAATTTCACGTCATGGCTTGTGTATTCTGTGTTATTCTTGAGGTCATGCGTCATTGCCCATTGCGCCTGATGCATCAAAAAATCTCTGTCCTTCATGCGCAAAAGTGCCTGTGTCTGCCCCGCCATAAACTCCAAAACGCTTGCCCCTACTACACCGAACAAAGCCGCCGCGATAAGAAATTCCGTCAACGTTTCCGCCTTATGACTACGCATCGTGGAAAACCCCCTTCATCGTAAATTTCGCCCCGAAAACCCTTTACCTTGCGCAAAAATTCATATTGCTTCATGTTGCCGACCTCAAGAACGATATACCCCTCATAATTGACCGCTAGTATCTCCCTGTAATACTTCATGCCGTCAATGCCGCCGTCGAGAGCTGTACGGGGTTCATAGTCTTTCACTTCACGCATGAGGGTATCAATTTCGCCTGATGGTATATAGGGGGGGTTGCTGATTATGAGCGATATATCATTCATGCCGGTAAATTCACTAATGATTTCTGCTCTATTTCTGACATCATACCGCCATAAATTACTCTTTGCATATTCGAGAGCTTCATTGCTGACATCGAGCATAAAAGCGTGTGAGTTCGGAAATTCCAGCAGTAACGTAATGGCAATACAGCCCGTGCCCGTTCCCCAATCGAGAAAGGAGAATTTGTCGTCGGGAGCGAATAATCTTTTTGCGGCCGTAATGAGGGTTTCTGTGTCATGACGCGGGATTAGTGCGCCTTCACCAACCTCGAACTCCCGCCCGTAAAACTCCTGACTACCCAAAATATACTGCAACGGCTCCCCCCTTTCACGCCGGACAATGAGCTTCTCGATTTCTGCGGCTTCCCAATCTGTGAAGTCATATCGCGTCAACACCCACGACGAATCCATATGCAGTGCGTGAGATATGAGCCAAATTGCTTCCTGCCCGTAACGCTTGATGTACGTACTAAGTTTCATGCTTCGAGGTCTTGCAGTTTCTGCGTTTGTTCAGCGAGGAGCATAGCGTCGATCATCTCGTACAAATCGCCGTCAAGATAGCTCTCTAATTTGTAGAGTGTGAGGTTAATGCGGTGATCAGTTATGCGATTTTGCGGGAAATTATACGTTCTCACGCGCTCGCTTCTGTCCCCCGAACCTATCATGCCGCGACGTTCTGAAGCCTGTTCGGAGTTCTGTTTCTGCTGTTCAAGGTCAAAAAGTTTCGTCTTGAGATAACTCATAGCCCGCGCCCTGTTCTTGATCTGTGAGCGTTCATCCTGACAAGTTACGACTATCCCCGTCGGCAGATGCGTAATTCTCACGGCACTATCCGTCATGTTGACATGCTGACCCCCTGCCCCGCTTGAACGGTATGTATCAATTTTGAGATCTTCCGGGCGGATTTCTACTTCTACGTCGTCCGCTTCAGGGAGCACCGCAACAGTTGCCGCCGATGTGTGAATGCGCCCGCTTGCTTCAGTTACGGGTACACGTTGAACTCTGTGAACGCCGCTCTCGTACTTCATTTTGCTGTAAGCTCCGTTGCTGTCTATCCTGAACACTATTTCTTTGTAGCCGCCGATGCCAGCCGTGTTAGTGGAGCTGTCGATGACTTCAACTTTCCAGCGTTGCCGCTCACAAAAGCGCACATACATACGGAATAGATCCGCCGCAAAAAGTGTAGCCTCATCGCCGCCCGTGCCCGCTCTGATTTCGACGATTACGCTCTTATCATCATTCGGGTCTTTCGGGAGCAATAATAACGTAAGGTCTCTGGTGAAGTTCTCTATTTTCGGCTCAAGCTCTGATATTTCCTCACGCGCAAGAGCTTCTAGTTCCGGGTCTCCTGCTTTTATGAGTTCTTTTGCTTCGGTGATGGACTTTTGTGCGTCTTTGTACTCCCTGTATTTTTCGACAACAGGCTCTAATTGTGCGCGCTTTTTGCCCAAAATCTGAAGGTCTTTCGGGGTAATATTCACGTCTGATAATTTCTGCCCGATGTCGTTGTATTCCTGCTCTATGGCCTGTAATTTCGGCTCTATGTTCATGATGTCTTTCTCCTGTTCATGTTGCTGTGTTGTGCGTAATACGTCGTACTTGTGCTATTGTGTGCCATCATAGCATTTCTGTAGCACGGTGTTATGTCATGCTGTGCCGCGTAAAACATTGTCGGGGCTGTATAAGATGTCGTACATGCGCTATTATGCGTTGTCATAGCATTTCT
>CAJOED010000176.1 GCA_905233335.1 uncultured Synergistales bacterium | reverse complement strand
AGAATGAGACCGTGAGTATGCTTCTCCCTTCAAGCCTTGCTTACGGACTGATGACTTTTGCGATTGGGTTATTGTTCGTGATTGCGTTCCTGATGCTGTAGCGAATACAGATAAACATAAAAAAGCGGGAGAAGTCTTCATAATACCCCCTCCCGCATAACCTTTCATGAATGTGTATAATTTCACAAAAAAGAAAGGGAAAACAAAATACCATTCATGAAAAACAACAGATACCCGGTGAACGCAAAGAATAATGCAGAAGGCCGCGAGCTTATGTCATGTATTGATGATGATTCTGTTTCGGCAGTATTCTTTGACCCGCAGTACCGTGGCATTCTCGACAAGCTGAAATACGGCAACGAGGGAAAATCACGAGGCAGGGCACGTTCCGAACTTCAGCAGATGGACGAGACGACTATCACGACATTCATTCGCGAGATAAACAGAGTCCTGAAGGAGAGCGGACATTTATTCTTGTGGGTCGACAAGTTTCATTTGTGCCAGGGAGTACTTGACTGGTTCATTGATACAGAGCTTCATTGCGTCGACATGATAGTATGGGACAAAGGCAAAATCGGCATGGGCTACAGGACGCGCCGCAAGTCAGAGTACCTCATTGTGTTCCAGAAAGCCCCCGTGAAAGCAAAAGGCTGCTGGACGGATCACACAATCCCGGACGTTTGGGAAGAGAAAATTTCAGGGAAGACCCACCCTCACAGCAAGCCCGTAGAACTCCAGAAGAGACTCATAGCGGCAGTAACGGTTGAAGGCGATGTAGTGCTAGATCCTGCTGCAGGGAGCTTCTCTGTGCTGACAGCGTGCAGGGAACTTGGCCGGGACTTTATCGGGGGAGATATAGCTTATGGCGGGGAATAAGAATATTCTTGCGCGTATCTCTGACTCACAGCCGAAAAACTCATCGGGAAATTATGCGAGGCTGTTCGGTGATGAGGACATCGGAGAACTTATCACTAAGATCCAGTCCGCAAGCATTAAGGCCGGTTATGTCCTCGAAAATATCATTGCGCAGAAATCGACTCTGATACCCGGCGGGGATCTGGACTCATTCATTGACGACTGCATGAAGGGAAAGCACAGCGGAGTCTTTCTCGGCACAAAGAAGATGATTCGTTCAAGCAAATATCACGTTGAGGGACACGAGCCGGACTTGATAGTGTTCGTTCTTGATGATAATGGGCGCGGTGTGTGTCATATAGTGGAGCTGAAAGTGGGAGCAGCATTCGACACAAAGAAGGCCGACGGTGAAAAAGAAACTCTCGAAATATGCCGTTCTGTTCTTGGGCCGAAGCTGCCGTTCATAACAAATTTTTATCTCTGTGCATTCCACGCTGAAAACAGGCAGGAAATTATTACGGGACTCAAGGGGCGTTTTTCTGAAGAGGAAGTTATGACGGGTCGTGAACTCTGCAAAATCTTGGGACTTGATTATCATGAAGTTGTCGGTGAGGAGAGTCATTTTCAGTGCGACAACATAAATTACTTCACACAAAAAGTTATTACGAACGCAAAAAGGAAACTGTATCTGATTTCGGAAGAGGATTTTTACCAAGAAAAACGGGAGAACTCATAAGCCCTCCCGCAAAACTCATCACAAACTAGAACAACGGAGCAAGCACCAACGCTACAACCGTCATTAACTTAATCAGGATATTCAGTGCAGGACCAGCCGTATCCTTGAACGGATCCCCGACCGTATCACCCACGACTGCCGCCGCATGATTCGGTGAGCCTTTGCCGTTGAAGTGTCCTTCTTCAATGTACTTCTTCGCATTGTCCCAAGCACCGCCGGAGTTAGCCATGAATAACGCCATCATTACGCCCGTAACGATTGACCCGCCGAGAAGACCGCCGAGAGCCTCTTTGCCCAGCAGGAAGCCCACCAGCACAGGCACAACAATAGCCATAACGCCCGGTACAATCATCTGAGTCAACGCCGCATGAGTCGAAATTGCTACACAGCGTTCATATTCAGGTTTTCCGGTGCCTTCCATAATTCCCGCTATCTCGTGGAACTGTCTGCGCACTTCCTCAATCATCGCACCTGCCGCCTTGCTGACTGCATCAATTGACAGAGAGCAGAAAATGAACGGGAGCATTCCGCCGATTAACAGACCGACAATAACGTACGGATTCATGATGTCTATCTTGTCGATTTTCGCCGCCTGTGAGTATGCTACGAAAAGTGCAAGTGCTGTCAGTGCCGCTGAACCTATCGCTAACCCTTTGCCCATTGCCGCCGTAGTGTTTCCGATTGCGTCGAGGTGGTCAGTAATCTTTCTCACGCCTTCAGGAAGCTCACTCATTTCCGCAATGCCGCCCGCATTGTCCGCTATAGGCCCGTACGCGTCGACACTTAACGAAATACCCGTGATTGAGAGCATTCCGACAGCCGCACATGCAACGCCGAACATACCAGCAAGATAGTAGCTGATGAGAGTCGACAAGCATATGAGCAGTACAGGGATCCCCGTCGACATCATGCCGAGAGACAAGCCCGAAAGTATTACCGTAGCCGCGCCGGTGTTTGAGGATTCAGCAACAGCCTTCACAAAACGATAATCGCCGGAAGTGTAAATTTCCGTTACTATTCCGATGATTATGCCCGCAAGAACTCCCGACGTAACAGAAAGGAATACGCTGAACGAATTTGAGAAGAAGAACAGTATGCTCAAAATGAACGTTCCCGCAATCATCAGTCCGCCCGCTACGAATGTCCCCGTACGCAACGCAAACGCCGCATCTCCGTCATCAATGCGCTGAACGACTCCGTCCATGCCCGGAAGTTTGCGCGTGAATGCCCTCACTTTGTCCGCAAAAGGAGCTTTCTGTGAGATCATCATGCACCCGATAATCGACGCGAACACTCCCCAAGCCGCAAGGAACATAGGATAGCCGATTCCCCAAAGGCCGAGCTGTGTGTCAGCAACGCCGGGTGTGAATGTGTAGACAGCACCGATAGCCATAGCCGCAAGTATTGAGTTCACGTACGACTCGAAAAGATCCGCGCCCATTCCGGCAATGTCGCCCACGTTGTCCCCGACGTTGTCAGCGATTACTGCAGGGTTTCGGGGGTCATCTTCGGGGATTCCGGCTTCTACTTTTCCGACGAGGTCAGCACCGACATCTGCCGCTTTCGTGTAGATACCGCCTCCGACACGCGCGAAAAGTGCTATTGAGCTTGCACCCATTCCGAACGCCGTAAGAGCTGTTACGTCATTCAGGAACAAATACGCAACCGCAAGACCGATGAGGCCAAGCCCGACAACTACCATTCCGACGATGCTTCCGCCACTGAACGCAACCTCTAAGGCATTGCCCGCCGCATTGAGCAGTGAGCCGGAAGTTTCAGCAGGAGCAGGAGCTTCTGTTTCTGTAGCGGTGAGTTCTTCTGCAGGTTTTGCCTTTTTCGCGGATGATTCTTCTTTGG
>CAJOED010000175.1 GCA_905233335.1 uncultured Synergistales bacterium | reverse complement strand
CGCACCGACGGAAACATCGACGCTGTCAGCAACGCTACAATGACCCGCAACGGGATCCGTGAGGCAGTCGATAACGCCCTCAAATCAGCACGAGGCGAGGACACATCAAGCAGTGCTCCCGTATCGATCACACCGGGCGAATACACAGCAACAGCTCATGGCTACAACGGCCCCGTAACCGTCAAGGCAACTTTTGACTCGGACAAAGTAGCGAGCATAGTCGTAACTTCACACACAGAAACCGCACACGTCGGAGATATAGCATTCGACATCATGATACCCGAAATGATACAGGCGAACGGTTCAGGAGTCGACGCTGTGTCGGGCGCAACGTTCTCAACGAGGGCACTGCGCAATGCTGTAAACGACGCGGCAGAACAGGCCAAGTGCACGAACATAGAGGCGTTCAAGTCGGCGAAGGTCGAACACAAACCAGGCGCACCCGTTAAGGCTGTGTATGATGTCGTTATCGTCGGTGCTGGCGGAGCAGGAGTCGCGGCAGGAGCACAGGCGGCACAGGACGGGAACACCGTACTCATCATCGAGAAGAACGCTGAAGTCGGCGGCAATACGTTAGTTTCGGGCGGTCAGTATCAGTCAGTGATGCCCTATCTCGTTTGGGATCCGAAAAACCCCGACGCTACAACAGGAGTTTATGCCTTCAACGAACAGACGTACGAGAAAGTGAAAAGCGTTCAGGGCTGTATCAACGAACTCAAGATGATTCTTGCGTGGAATGAAGCACCCTTTGACGCAAAATATTATGAGACGCATGAATACGTTGCCGGTGATGCTGCAGAACTCTCAAAGCACGGTGTACATGCTGAATATCTCCCTGTACTGCAGGCACTCAAAGCAGAGATAAAGCAGTATCTTGACTGGGCACAGCCGAAACTTGACGCGGGCACACCCGAAAATCAGCTCGCACTGTTCTCAACGCTCAACCTTCATATTTTCCAGACGTACTACGGCGGGTTACGGCAGAGCGCGGACAAAAAGACATGGATTTACGGCGATGTTGCGTTAGTTCGTCAGTTCATAGAGCAGGCACAGGGTCTCAAAGAATGGCTTGAGGCTATGGGCGCAACTTTCCACGAGGACACACAGCAGACGTTAATCGGTGCTCTCTGGTACCGCGAGAATGAATTTATCGGCGCAAATGTCGACACGGACGGCGACGGAGTCCCTGAAAGCTACCCGGGACGCTGGGGAACGTATTTTGTTGCTCCCATTAACGCAATGTTGAAGGCCAACAAGGACAACCAGATAATGCTCCGTACGACGGTGAACGACCTCATTACGGAAGGCGGGCGCGTTATCGGCGTGAAGGCGAAACGTTACGACGGCACAGAAGTTGCAGCTTACGCGAAGAAGGGCGTAATACTCGCGACGGGAGGCTATGCGGCTAACCTCGTGAAAGTTGTCGGCGAAAATGTCTACTGGTCTCCTGAATACGTATCGACATCAACGAAAACTACTAACCGCTCATCACTTCAGGGCGACGGCGTAACAATGGCACAGAAAGCAGGAGCGGCGGCTACAGGAATGGGCTTTACGCAGATGATGCCAATCTCATGGATCGACAACGGAAATCTGGCGTTCGGCGGCGGAAATTATGCGTGCTGGATCAGTCCGATTACGGGTCATAGATTCGTTGATGAGGGTTCAGAGCGTGATGTTCTTTCTCTTGCGGAGTTCAAGAACGGCATGGACTACAAAGGCAGTAAGGGAGTATTTCTTGAGTTCTACAACGTCGAACAGAAGATGCCCGCACCGACACAGCTTCCTGAAACGGGAGATTACCCCGGACGTTATTATCGGCGCAAGATTTCGGAGCTTCCTGAACTTTTCGCGGAGTTGGGCGTGAAGGCTGACCCGAAAGTTGTAGAGCAGACTATACGCGCATACGATAAAGCAGTAATGACGGGCGGAGAGTTTCCTGATGTCGGCAAGGCTATAGCGTCTCGTCCCGTCGGAAACGTCCAGAAAAACCCTGACGGAAGCTACAACCCTGAAACTTACGACCTCGACAACACGATAATGACGATAAGGCTCATGGCACCGAGCACACATCACACTATGGGCGGAGTTGCCGTTGATACCGGGCGGCACGTCATGACACCTGCGGGGCGGATCATTCCGGGACTTTACGCGGCTGGTGAAGTTACCGGGGGCATTCACGGCGGGAACAGGCTCGGCGGAAACGCTATCACAGAAATTTTTGTGTCGGGGAGAATTGCGGCACAGACCCTCAATGCAGAGAACAAGTAACTAGATTTTTTCGGAGTCGGGCAGGTTGTAATGTCCGGCTCTTTTTTTGTGCACTGATATAATATTACGAAATTTCATACATGAAAGGCAAAAAATTTCTCCTCCATGAAAAAAACTCTTAGCATTCGGGAGATAAAACAGCTTCCGAAAAATTCAGATTTCAACGTTACGGGTATTGTCTCGAAACTCACGAGGCGCAAGGACAGAAACGACAACCCGTTCTGGGAACTCACAATCAGCGACTCAACGGGAGATCTTGACGGAAAAATTTGGGCGGGGTCTATATGGTGGAACACTCAAGGCGGCGAACAGTTCCCGGTTGACCCGGACAACTGCGGCTTGCGTTTTGAGGGTTCGAGCATAGGACTAACCGGGAAAATTGCAGAATACAGAGAGCAGACACAATACAACTTCAACGAGGTGTATTACTTGGATCAAAAAGAATATCCTCCGCACACATTCATGAAGCGTTCACCTGTTAATACGGAATATCTTGAAGATACCTTTAAGAAATTAATCGCTGAAATTTCGCACGAGGCTTTGAGAAATTTTGTTGACGCTGTATTCTTCAAATATAATCTTTGGGAAAAATTCCGGGTATGGCCTGCCGCTGTCTCACTGCATCATGCTTACACGGGCGGACTGCTTGAACATTCTGTGTCTGTTGCGCTGGGTGCAAGGGACATTGCGAAACACTACAAGAACTTCACGATACCAGTAGACATGAACTTAGTGATAGCGGGTGCACTGCTTCATGACATCGGAAAGATTGAGGCGTATTCAGTTTCTCCCGTCCCGCAGATGACGACAGCAGGAAACGCCATAGAACACATAACGCTCGGCTACAATATGTTCATGAAGTTCGCGGAACTTGAAGACCTCGACGAAAATATTGCGCTCGCACTTGGCCATATCATTATCTCTCATCACGGACGGCGTGAGTTCGGCTCTCCGACTCTCCCTGCAACCCCTGAAGCTATGATCGTGAATGCTGCTGACGATTTGGACTTCAAGCTCTCGTACTGGAAGCTGCAGATTGACGCACTCAACAACATGAGCGATGTTACTGACTATTTGCCGATGATTGACAGAAGGCTTTGGCGGGGAGTTACGACGAAATGAACGGCACACATACGACGGCGGGACTTTCTGTGAGGCGGGAAATATCACGCACTACAC
>CAJOED010000174.1 GCA_905233335.1 uncultured Synergistales bacterium | reverse complement strand
AATGAAAAAGTTTTCAGCACGTTCAAGAGCAACCCGATATACAGACAGATACTCGAACACCTTTCTGAACAGCGCGGGCATGACTATCTTGATGTAATAGGCGAAAACGATATATTCAAATTCACACTGGAAGACTGGCGGAATTTCGCGAAAAATGACGACTATGGAAGCCCCGTACAGTTCACTTACGACATTTACGGCGAAAAGTTCACGATGTCTTCAACGACAATACGCTACGCAAAAGTACTGCAGGATATTATGACCATGTACGACACCGAAAACATCAAGCACATTGCAGAGATCGGCATCGGTTACGGCGGACAGTGCAGACTGATACGCGCGAAAATTCCTGACGCAGAATACACGCTGATAGATCTTCCTGAAGTTGTCGGGCTTGCGGAAAAATTTTTGTCGCACTATGACGAGTGCAAAGAGAACATACGCTACATTGACGGCGGGCATATTTACGTGAATGATGAGTATGATTTAGTCATCAGCAACTATGCATTCAGTGAATTGCGTCGGGAAGTTCAGGATATGTACATCGAAAAAGTCATCTCGAAATCAAAGCGAGGCTACATCACGTGGAACTTTTTGAGCTATAAATTTCTCGGCGGTTATTCTGTTGACGAACTTCTGAAAATTATTCCCGGCTCACAACGCATTGAAGAACGTCCTTTTACGTGTCAGGACAACTGCATAATCATCTGGGGCAATAAGCAATAATACACTCACAAAAAAAATTCCCCCTGCCTTTATGACAAGGGGAAAAATTATCTCTACTCCAAGATAGCTCCTTTGTCCGCGCTCGTAACAAGTTTTGCGTAACGCGCCAAGTATCCCGTCTTGATTTTCGGCTCATTCGGTGTCCAGTTCTTACGCCGTTCTGCAAGTTCCTCGTCCGAAACTTTGAGGGTTATGCTGTAGTTGTTGATGTCTATGCTGATAATATCTCCCTCGTGCACAAGCCCGATATTACCTCCGCTCGCGGCTTCCGGCGAAACATGACCGATACTTGCACCCCTCGTAGCACCCGAAAATCTCCCGTCCGTAATCAGTGCGACGCTGGTATCGAGTCCCATTCCGCAAATTGCGCTCGTCGGGTTCAACATTTCGCGCATACCGGGACCGCCTTTGGGACCTTCATAGCGTATCACGACGACATCACCCGGATTAATCTTACGCGCATAAATCGCCGCAATAGCATCGTCTTCACTGTCGAACACTCTCGCTGGGCCGTCATGCCTCATCATTTCGGGCGCAACAGCAGAACGTTTCACTACGCACCCGTCCGGCGCAAGATTGCCCTTCAGAACTGCTATTCCTCCTGTTGACGAATACGGGTTGTCTATGGGCCGTATGATTTCGGGGTCAAGGTTTTTCGCGTCGGCTATATTCTCTGCTACTGTCTTCCCTGTTGCGGTGATTAGTGAGGTGTTGAGGAGTCCCTTTTTCGCAAGCTCATTCATTACCGCGTAAACTCCTCCGGCACGGTCGAGATCCTCCATGAACGTATTGCCTGCAGGAGCCAGGTGGCATAAGTTCGGAGTGCGTTCACTGATTGCGTTTGCGTGGGCAAAATCGATGGTGATACCCGCCTCGTGTGCGATTGCCGGAAGGTGAAGCATGGTATTAGTGGAACAGCCGAGAGCCATATCAACAGTTTCTGCATTGTCGAACGCTTCAGCAGTCATGATGTCGCGCGGGCGTATGTTCTTCTCGACAAGCTCCATTATCTTCATGCCCGTATGTTTCGCCAGTCGTATGCGTGCTGAATAGGGAGCAGGAATTGTCCCGTTGCCGCGTAATGACATTCCGATAGCTTCAGTGAGGCAGTTCATGGAGTTCGCTGTGTACATTCCCGAACATGACCCGCATGAAGGGCACGCGTTCTCTGTGTAGTCGTCGACTCCTGCCGCGTCGATTTTCCCCGCATGATACGCACCGACAGCCTCGAACATATGACTCAGGCACGTACGCCGTCCGTCCTTCAGGTGTCCCGCCAGCATCGGCCCTCCCGCACAAAATATCGTGGGAATATTCAGCCTTGCCGCCGCCATCAATAAGCCCGGAACGTTTTTATCGCAATTCGGAATCATCACGAGGCCGTCGAACTGATGAGCTATAGCCATTGCTTCGGTTGAATCAGCTACGAGATCGCGCGAAACAAGAGAGTACTTCATGCCGACATGACCCATAGCGATGCCATCACAGACAGCAATTGCCGGGAACATTAACGGTGTACCTCCTGCCGCATAAATTCCTTCTTTCACGGCCTGTGTGATTTTGTCGAGGTGCATATGTCCCGGAACTACCTCACTGAACGAACTTACTACTCCTATTATGGGACGCGAAATTTCTTCTTTCGTGAGGCCAAGCGCATAGAGCAGACTTACGTTCGGGGAACGTTCGACTCCTGCCTTGATGTTATCACTTCGACACGTCATCGAGGCCGCCGCCGTCCTTCCATAACATTTGCTCGCGTAATTCCTTGCCGATTGTCTCCATCGGGTGTCGTGCGAGCATATCACGCTTTGAGTTGAAGAATGTTCTGCCGTTCTTGTTCTCCGCTATCCATCTTCCCGCAAAAGTCCCGTCCTGAATGTCAGCAAGAACTTTGCGCATGTTGGCTTTTATCTCCTCATGAGGCAGTACTCTCGGCCCTGAAACGTATTCACCGAACTCTGCAGTGTCAGAGATAGAGTAGTTCATAGCGGCAACTCCGCCCCTGTTCACTAGGTCGATGATGAGCTTCATTTCGTGAATGCACTCAAAGTATGCGTTGACGGGGTCATATCCTGCCTCACAGAGTACCTCAAAGCCGCACTGCATAAGGTCAACAACTCCGCCGCAAAGTACAGTCTGTTCACCGAAAAGATCTGTCTCTGTTTCCTGCTGCATTGTCGTCTCAAGAATGCCCGCGCGTGCTCCGCCGATACCAGCGATATATGCCAGTGCAGTGTCGAGGCATTTTCCTGACGCGTCCTGCTCTACAGCAACAAGGCAGGGGACTCCCTTCCCGGCTACGTACTGACTTCTGACGGTGTGTCCGGGTCCTTTGGGAGCAGCCATGAATACGTCGACACCCTTCGGAGCCACTATCTGTTTGTAGCGGATGTTGAAGCCGTGCGCGAATGCTATCGTTTTGCCCTCCGTGAGATAAGGCAGCATTTCGGTGCGGTACATGTCAGCCTGCTTCTCGTCGTTGATGAGTATCATGATGATGTCGGCTTCTTTGGTGCACTCGCTGACGGTCTTTACTGTGAAGCCGTCTTTCTCCGCAACAGGCCAGGACTTTCCGCCCTTGTAGAGTCCGATGATGACATCACAGCCCGAATCGCGCAAGTTCATAGCGTGTGCATGTCCTTGTGAGCCGTAACCGATGATAGCTATTTTTTTGCCGGTGAGTTTGTTGATGTCGCAGTCCTTTTCGTAATAAACGCGTGCCATT
>CAJOED010000173.1 GCA_905233335.1 uncultured Synergistales bacterium | reverse complement strand
CGCCCCGAAAGTTGACGAACTCGAACAAACCGACAACACTGCCGCCGTAATTAGTGCCGAAGCTACAACCAGAAAACTTATTTATGTCGACATGTTCGATATAGTCAGCTCCATTTATCACTGAAAAATCCGTGAGCTTCAACTCATCAAGCGTCCCTGCGATAAGTTGAGGCCGGAATATTCGGTGCGCATTGAAAGCTACTCCGCTGTTATCGCCGACAGGAACGGAAATATACAGGTGTCCGCCGTGCGCAAGAACTCTCTGCATTGACTTCATAGCCGTAAAACATGCTTCAGGGTCTATAGGATCCCCGTAACGGCCAAGCCATAACCGGGAGAATAATTATTGCTGTTTTGCTTCCGTATCGAGTTCGTCAACTTTCGGGGCGGCCTCATCAGCGATCAACTTACCGTCCCGGAAACGCAATACTCTCTCGCTCCACGTAGCTATTTCCGGCTCATGCGTAACAAGTATTACCGTGATGCCCTGCTTGTGAAGCTCCGTAAAGATATTCATGATTTCTACGGTCGTTTTGGTGTCGAGATTCCCGGTCGGTTCGTCGGCGAGAATTATCGGTGCATTTCCCACGATTGCCCGCGCGATTGCTACTCTCTGCTGCTGTCCTCCGCTCATCTGTGAGGGACGATGATGCATTCTCTCACCCAGCCCGACACGTTCAAGAGCATTCACGGCGGCTTTGCGTCTCTCCGAACTCTTCACACCGCGATACAGTAAGGGGAGTTCTACGTTCTCGACAGCGTCAACCCTGGGCAGAAGGTTGAAGCCCTGAAACACAAAGCCCAGCTTCCTGTTGCGAATGTCAGCAAGTTCCGCTTTGTTCTGGTCTTTCACATCAACGCCGTCAAGTTCATAGTGTCCTGAAGTTGGAACATCAAGACAGCCCAAAATATTCATCATCGTGGACTTCCCCGACCCTGAAGGCCCCATGACGCAAACAAATTCGCCGCGCTCAATCTCGAAACTCACTCCGTCAAGCGCATGTAGTTCTATGTCGCCTGTTCTGTAGATCTTCACGAGGTCTTTTACTGCTATGATGCTCATTATCTTGGCCCCCGCCGTCCTCCGCCCATACCGCCTAAAAGCCCTCCGCGTGTAGTCGTCCCTGTTGAGGCTCCCTTCTGCGCGTTAATCACCAGTTCAGTCCCCTCACGCAATACAGGACGACGCTGTGTTTTCTCCCCCACAAGCTCTATGTACCTGCTGTCGGTTATTCCCGTCGTAACCTGTACCGGCCTCATCATGAATCCGTCGCGTTCAGGCCATAATATTCCGGAATTGAGGGTCTTCTTTTGGGTGAGTATATCGCGGTCAAATGATATTGTGCTCAATAAATCTTCCGGCGGGGTAAATCTCAATGCCGCTACAGGAATACGAAGAACATTCGCTGCCTTTGCCGTCTCAATAGAAACATTCGCGGTCATTCCGGGCTTGAGCTTCAGTTCGGGATTGTCGACATGAATTATTACGGTGTACGTTACGACGCTATCACTCGTTGTCGGGGCAATGCGCACCTGTACAACCTTCCCCGCGAAAACCTCATCAGGGAACGCATCAACACGAAACGTAACGTCCTGGCCTTCCGCTACAGTACCTATATCTGCCTCGTCAACTTTCGTCTCAATCTGCATACGAGTAAGATCTTCCGCAACCTTGAACAGCGTCGGAGTCTGGTAACTTGCCGCCACCGTCTGTCCTGCATCTACCTGCCTGTCTATTACTACTCCGTTCACTGGTGAAGTTATGCGCGTGTAATTGAGGTTTGTCCGTGCGCGTTCGACTGCTGCTTTTGCCTGAATGACACGGGATTTTGCCTCCTGCAGTGATGCCCGCTTCATGATGACATCTGTCTCGCTGGTGTCTACGGTGCTACGGGCTATGAGTTTTCGGTTGTAGAGTTCCCGGTTGCGTTCGAGCTGCCTTTGCGCGTCATTCAGTGAGGCTTGTGCACTGTTCACGCTGGCCTGATACACCGCGAGGCTGGCTTCTGATTCGTTCAGCGTAAGTTTCAGGACGGAAGGATCAATTAGTGCGATTAACTGTCCGGCTTTCACCTGCGAATTGAAGTCAACGTATATCTCCTGCACTGTCCCGGAAACCTGCGTACCTATCTCGACAACACTAATAGCGTTGAGTTCTCCCGTCGCCGTAACCGTAGAAACAATATCACCGCGCGTTATCTGTGATGTCGTGAGGCCGTACTGCACCGGCTCTTCCCGGAAAAAATAATAGTACACCCCGTAACCTGCTCCCGCTATTACCGCAAGCAATAGTAACCTCTTTATACCTGCTATCATTGTCTCATTCCCCCCGTAACCTTTTCAGTATCGTAAATTTTTCGTCGTCCACCGTGATATTTTCGGCGTTGAGTTTTCCCAAAGGTATATTCTTGTTCGTGCCGTGATAGTCGCTCCCCCCGGAAACATAAAGCCCGTTCACCCGCGCAATCTCCGCAAGCCGTTCACACACAGCAAGCTCATATTTCGAGTACCAGCACTCTAACCCTTCAAGGCCGTAATTCATGAGTTCGTCGAGCGTGTTCATAAACTCTATGGGAGTGAGTGTCCGTTCGCCTTCACCGCCCAAAGGATGCGCCCATACAGGAACACCCCCCGCAGAAATTATTGCGCTTATGGCTTGTCCGGCATCTATTCTGCTGTTTCCCGTGCGGCACTTGTCGATGTAGCGCGTAATAGCTTCCTGCTTGTCGTGTGCGAGTCCCTTCGACACAATCATATTCGCGAGGTGCGGTTTGCCTGTTCCGGGTATCGATTCGAGCTGTGAGATCTCTTCAGGCGTGAATGTTATGCTGAACGTATCGCGTAAGAACTCTATGCGTCTGTAGAATTTCGCGCGCCGTAATCTTTCCCCCTCATGAAGTGCCTCTTGAAACTCTGCATTTTCCGGGTCGTAATTCATGCCGAGAATATGACACCTGCTGTTCTCCGTCCTGCATGAGAACTCTATGCCCCGAACGAAATTTTTACCCGTAAGGCTCATTGCTCCCGTGATTGTGTCGTGGTCAGTCAGCGCAAAAATCTCTATTCCTGCTTCCCGGACTTTTCGCGATAATTCGCCGGGTGTGTCTGTTCCGTCTGAAGCTGTGCTGTGTGTGTGCAAGTCAATCATTCGTCGGCCTCCGTCGTAACAGCTGGTTGTGCGTGTCTGTATGATGTTGTATTGAGCATGTAAAAATCAATCATTCGTCATTCTCCGTTCTGTGTGCAGTGTTCATGAAGATACATCATTGCGCCATAACTCGTTGTGTATGCATGTGTATCAATCATCTATATTCACCTCGTCAATTTCCGGCGGCAAATGTCCGAGTGCCTCCCGTGCCGTTTGTGCGTCGTATAGTGCCTGATAGTATGTGTACCGTGAACTCGCCAGAGTCGATACTGCATCACTAAGTTCTATGGGATCCCCGACTCCAACCTCATAGCGTCCCTGCGCAAGCTGTAAGTTCTCCTCCGCATACTGCACGCTGAGTTCAGCACTCTTTACGCGGTCAATCGCATTCATGAGCGACAACGCCGCACTCCTCACGCTGTACGTAATCTGCTGTGTCAGGCTCTCAACATCAGCATTCAGCCCCTCAAGCTGTGCACGTGCCGACTCGACTCCTGCCTTCATAGCTCCGCCGTCAATAATGGGAATGTTTATCGTTATACCAGTGCTGTAATTCGTCGATGAGTTCCCGCCTTCCCGGTCAGAAAACGAACTCGCTATGTTGCCGTTAATTGTCGGTGAATTTGCCCGTGCCGCGTTCGTGATTGCCAGTTCTCCGCCCCTCACATCATGCATAAGTTTCTGGTAGTCAGGACGGTCATTGAGTGCCTGCGCTATGAGTGCATCAATGTCTTCCGTAATAGTGGGAAGCAATAACTTTGTCGACAGCGAAATACTGAACGCCCCGTTAATGTCCGTGCCCATTGCAACCCTCAAAGCCTCCTGCGAAATCAGTATATCGTTCTCTGCCTTCAGGAGTGATACTCTTGCGCCCGAAACATCAGCTTGTGCCTTCGTTACCTCAATGAATGCGCTGTTCCCGACCTCATAAAATCCTTCCGCAATTTTCAGGTGTTCCTCCAAGTTAGCGAGTTTTTCGCGTTCTACGTCCCTGTTCAGGAATTTCAGCACGAGGTCATAATATGCGCGTTTTGCGTTTGCGGCTACGGTTACTTGTGTGTTGCGTTCTGTCTGCTGTGCTCCTTTGAGGCTCTCGGTGCGTATGGCTTTCTGGAGATTATTGCGCCCGGTGTCGTAAAGTAATTTCGAGGCCGTTATGCTCGCTGTTGTCGAACCTGCTCTGTCGTCGAACTCGTAATAGTCCCCCTCATAACGCACTGAACCAGTAGCACTCACCGTAATTCTGTCGTTTGCCCGTAGTGCTTCAAGCTGTGCGGCTATATCTCGTGTTGAAGTTTTTGCGCGTTTCAGTGAAGGGTGGTTTATGAGTGCAAGCGTGAGGCATTCCTCAAGGGACAGCCCGGAGATTTCTTGAGCGTATGATGTCCGTAACAGTAATAATAATATTGTGATTGTGAGAAAAATTTTGCGCATGTAAATAAAACTCCCGAATATAAAATAAAACCCCGTGCAATGATTTTACACGAGGTCATTATATTTATGCGTTGTGAATTTTTCGTGAACTAGCCGCGGGTTATTTCGGTGTTGGCCATCTTCTCATAAACAAGTGCTAATGCGCTGTGATCGTTCTGTCCTTTTCCGTCGCCGTGAAGTATCTTCATCATCTCGAACACCTGAACAGTAAGCGGTATGGGACTATCTACACTCTTTGCCGCGTCCATTACGTTCGTGAGATCCTTGATGTGCAGATCGATCTTGAAGCCAGGCTTGAAGTTGCGATCCATAATCATGGGTGCTTTTGCGTCCATTACCGTAGAACCTGCAAGACCTCCCCTGATTGCCTGATAGATTGCTTCAGGGTCAACGCCTGCTTTTTTGCCGAGCATTAACGCCTCACTGACTGCCGCAATATTCACCGCAACGACTATCTGGTTGCAGAGTTTCGTAACGTTCCCTGCTCCGATGTCGCCGCAAAGTACTACGCTCGAACCCATAGCCTTGAGCACCGGCTCGAATTTCGCGAACACTTCTTTTTTGCCGCCGACCATGAAGCTCAATGTTCCGTCAATAGCTTTAGGCTCTCCTCCTGACACAGGAGCATCAAGCATGTCTATCCCGAATTTTGCGAGTGCGTCTGCTATTTCCCTGCTGGCTATGGGATTTATTGATGACATGTCAATGAATGTTGCGCCCTTCTCCATGTGTTCGGCTACTTTGTCGTCCTCAAGCATGACGCTCTTAACGTGGGGGGAATTCGGGAGCATCGTAAGCACGAGTTCAGCACCCTTTGCGGCATCGACAGCATTAACAGCGGCGACGGCTTTACCCTTTCCGAACTCTACGACATCATCAACGACTGCTTTTGTGCGGTCATACACGCGGAGTTCATGTCCTGCTTTGATTAAGTTCTTGGCCATAGGCTTGCCCATTATGCCGAGTCCGATAAATCCTATTTTCATTTTGTGCACCTCACTTGTTGTTTTGCCGTAATTATATCAGAGTGAAGCGGCCAGCTCTGCGTTCATTCTCTCAAGATTGCGCTTTCCCATTTCTATGAACTTCTGACCTATAGGAGTAACTATGACATTATCACTTATAGGCGGAATGTCTGAATAGTCGATGTCCTCATCAGTCATTGTCTCCAACTGCTTGAGTGCCTCTAGTGCCTCAAACATATTTTTCGGATAATCATCGGGATAAATTACGCTCATAAATTTTCACCTCCCTTTTGTCTGCTTTGCGCGCTGAAATAATGCGTATGAGTTCTTTATCGTCCTGAGTAAAATGCTCAACGTAGACAACAAAGATTATATTTACCTTGCCCGGTGTCATAGCGATTATATTACGTCTAGGCTCATTGTCATCGTGTGCAGAGTCCCGTAAATCGACCGAATTAGGATCAAAGAATGCCAATGCAGCCGCGTCAAAATGTA
>CAJOED010000172.1 GCA_905233335.1 uncultured Synergistales bacterium | reverse complement strand
GCAATCTCGAACAGCTTACCTTTCGGCGCGGGAGTCCTGCTCCTTATCGGGCACACCGGGAGTTTCCCGCCCTTAACCCGGACAGTCGACGCAAACACACGCCGGGGATCTTTCACTTCCGACCTCGCATAACTTTCACCGCGCGGACACGTATTGCCCTCAACCTTGACGACCTCACCAGCATCATCAAGCGTTACCGTCAAGCCGCAGCCCAAAGGACACGACACACAGATAAATTTTCTTTCCTCACTCATCATCTATCACCTCACTATACCGGCTGAATGTCTATCACGATTTCCGAAATATCCCCGGCTGATTTTACCTGCCCGGCCTTGATTTTTACCTCGTTCATTTCTCCGGGCCGAGCATATCTCAATCTCTGCGAATAAAATCCCGGTTCGGCAAACACTCTGCAGGGCTGTTCTATCGGGTGAGTTACCCGCATGAATATCGTTGTGTCTGTTTCTCCCGTTACGAACTGCGGAGAGTACAAGCGCACATTCTCACCGCCTCTTACGGGTATACGCTTCACATCGGACGGAATTTTTCCGAGCGCATACTTTGCGGCATTTGCTCCGGCTACGAGTCCCTCATCGCTGACATTATCGACAAGGTCATACACGATTACGACGTTCCCGGCGGCGAATATTGCGGGGTTTGTCGTCTGCAGAAGGTCATTCACCACAGGCCCGCCCGTTACCTTGTGAATCTCTATTCCGGCCATGCGCGATAATTCGTTCTCCGGGATTAACCCTATCGCAAGCAATAACGTATCACACTCAACGAATCTTTCTGTGCCCTTTATGGGTGTCATGTGATCGTCAACTTCAGCAACTGTTACTCCCTCAAGCCTGTCCTGCCCGTGAATTTTCGTTACTGTCGTCTTCAGGTGGAAGGGTATTCCGTAGTCGTCGAGGCACTGCGCAATGTTCCTCCGCAACCCTCCCGGCCAAGACATGACTTCATAGACACCTTCTACTGTTGCGCCTTCCCATATCATTCGGCGAGCCATAATCAGCCCTATATCCCCCGAACCTAAAATCACCGCGCGTTTTCCGGGCATATAACCCTCCATGTTCACAAAGCGTTGTGCTGTTCCGGCGGTGTATATTCCTGCGGGACGGCCTCCGGGTATGCGTATTGCTCCGAGCGGACGTTCACGACAGCCCATAGTCAGCACGATTGCTCCGGGGTTGAGTGCCTCAATTCCTCGTTCCTTGTTCATTGTCCATACGGTATTAGTTTCGCGGTCAATCTGGAACACCATCGTGTTTGTGCGGAACTCTACGCCCGCTTCATGTGCCTGCTCTATGAATCTGTGCATGTATTCAGGACCGGTCAGCTCCTCTTTGAACGTACGAAGCCCGAAGCCAGGATGTATGCACTGCTGTAATATTCCGCCTAAATCCCAGTCGCGTTCGAGGACAACGACATTTTCAGCACCTTCACGCCTTGCGCCTATACCAGCCGCGACTCCAGCAGGGCCGGCACCGATAATCAGCACGTCAATTTTCTTACTCATGAGCCGCCGCCCCCTTCTTATTCAGCAAAAATTCTTTCGTTTTCCCGACAAGCAGTTTTGATTCGCCGCCGTGCCTCGTGATTTCGTCCAGCGGGATATTCAGTTCGCGCGATAATATTTCCGCCACCCTGGGACAGCAGAAGCCTCCCTGACAACGTCCCGTTCCTGCTCTCGTCATCATCTTTACGGCAGTGATTGTTCGTGCCCCGCGCCGTATTGCTTCAAGCACCTGGCCTTCTGTTACTGTCTCACAGCGGCAGACTATCTGGGCATATGCCGGGTCATTCTCCGCTAACTTTCTGCGTTCGTCCATATCAAGATACAGGAAGCGAGGAATGTTGCGTCGTTCAGGCATGAATTTTTCGTTAGGAGTAAGGGTGATTACGTCAGCAAGTTCTTCTTTGAGGAGTTCGGCGATGTATTCAGCGATTGCAGGTGATGAGGTGAAGCCAGGTGATTTTATGCCCGCCGCATTCACAAAACCTCGTGGACTCTTCAGCGCGTAAATCTCGAAATCTCCCGACTCCGTATTCGCTCTCACTCCCGCAAACGTCGTAATGTTCATGTTCACCGGGAAATTCGGCACTAACCTCCGCGCTCCCTTCAGAACTTCCGCAAGCCCTTCAGGAGTTGTCGTTCTGTCTTCGGGGTCCTGCTGTTCTGTTGCTGTCGGCCCCGACATGAGGTTGCCTTCTGCTGTCTGCAATACAGTAATCCCTTTTCCGGCCTTTGACGGACACGAGAACAAAAAGCTGTGTATGAAGCCTCCTGTTGTCCTGTCGAGCAAAAAATATTCTCCCTTTGTCGGAATGATTCGGAAGCTGGTATCTCCCGCCCATGAAGCTATTTCGCCCGAATGAACTCCGCCCGCATTGATCACCACAGGCGCAAGGAACTCACCGCGATTAGTGGAAACCCCGCGAACTTTCCCGCCGTCAACAAGAAGCCCTGTAGCTGTCGTCTCAAGAAAGAGTTTCACCCCGTTAATCTCTGCACTCTCAATCATGGCATTCACGGCCTCAAAGTTATTGATGATTGCCGCTTCGGGAGACCATAACGCCGCAACAATCTCACCTGATACATTCGGTTCTTTCTCGCGTAACTTGTCCCCTGAAATGATTTCTACTCCGGGTGCACCGTTAGTTTTTCCCTGCTCTAATAACTTTTCGAGGTGCTTCGTTTCGTCGTCGTTGAACGCGCACACATAAGAGCCGCATTCGTTGATGTGCACATCGAGTTCACCCTTCAGCTTGTGCCATAACTTGTTGCCGGGAACGCAGAATTTCGCTTTCACTGTGCCGGGCTTGTCGTCAAACCCTCCGTGAATCATAGAGCTGTTTGCCCGTGAAGCTCCTGCAGGAAGTTCTGATGCCTTGTCGATTACGGCAATGCGCAATTTGTACTTTGAGAGTTCACGCGCGATACTGGCACCCGTTATTCCTGAACCTATTATCACTATGTCATAGTCCATGAAAATATTTTCCCCCCTAAAAAATGACAGCCCCGCTTTTATGGAGCTGCCAAGATTTATTGTCTGCTTTGTGTTAGTCCGTCCATGCTCTCGATTTCTCGATTGCTTTCTTCCACCCGGCATATTCTTTCTCGCGTTCGTCAGCCGCAAGTTCGGGTGTAAACTTTCTGTCCTGCGCCCAGTTCGCGCGTATGTCGTTCTCGTCCTTCCAGAATCCCACCGCAAGACCCGCCGCATATGATGCACCGAGTGCAGTAGTTTCATTCACGACGGGACGCACAACGTCAGCACCGAGAATGTCCGCCTGTAACTGCATCAAGAGATTGTTCACGACCGCACCGCCGTCAACTTTCAGAGCCGCTAACTTCTTGCCGGAGTCCTATAACATCGCGTGTCTGATAGCAGAGTGATTCGAGGGTTGCACGTATGATGTGTTCTTTTCGGACGTAGCGTGTAAGTCCCACGATTGCGCCGCGTGCTGTCATGTCCCAGTATGGAGCGAATAACCCGGAGAACGCCGGAACGAAATATATACCCGCCGAGTCCTTCACCTTGCCCGCGAAATATTCCGTAACAGGAGCATCATCTACCATGCGCAGATTATCTCTCAACCACTGAATAGCCGCGCCTGCAATAGCGATTGAGCCTTCGAGGGCGTAATAGCATTTTCCCGGTTCGCGTGAGTAGAATGCTGTCGTGAGGAGTCCGTTCTTTGAGGGTATCGGTTTATCGCCGATGTTCATCAGCATGAAGCAGCCTGTGCCGTATGTGTTTTTCGCTTCACCCTCGCTCAAGCAAGCCTGACCGAACAATGCTGCCTGCTGGTCGCCCAAATCACCTGCTACCGGGATTTCTGCTCCGAACGGGCCGGATTTCGTCGTCTTTCCGTAGACGTAGCTTGACGGCATAATCTTCGGGAGCATTGACGCGGGAACTTGAAGCTCCTTCATCATTGTTTCGTCCCACTGCAACGTCTCTATGTTCATGAGCAGGGTACGAGAAGCGTTCGACACGTCCGTAACATGAACGCCGCCATTCACGCCGCCCGTGAGATTCCAGATGAGCCATGTGTCAGTGTTGCCGAAAAGTAATTCACCCTTCTCTGCTTTTTCGCGTGCGCCCGGAACGTTGTCGAGAATCCAGCGGATTTTTGTGCCGGAAAAGTATGGGTTTATGAGCAGGCCGGTAATCTCTTTGACTTTGCCCTCGCCTTTCTCGTTCTGACCCCAGCCGGGCTTCTTGAGCCATTCAGCGCAGAAGTCCTGTGTCCTTGTGCACTGCCACACGATGGCGTTGTATATGGGTTTGCCTGTTGCTTTCTCCCATACGACGGTGGTCTCACGCTGATTAGTGATACCGACTGCGGCGATTTCTTCCGGGTCAGCGTTGACCTGTGCGAGTGCTCCGCGTATAACATCCTGAGTCCTGCTCCAGATCTCCATTGCGTTATGTTCTACCCAGCCGGGGTGCGGGAAAATCTGCTCATGCTCCATCTGGTATGAT
Organism: uncultured Synergistales bacterium; assembly: GCA_905233335.1. GTDB lineage: Bacteria > Synergistota > Synergistia > Synergistales > Aminobacteriaceae > JAFUXM01. The sequence goes on along the minus strand of CAJOED010000172.1, from coordinate 364 downwards.
GCCGCCGGTCTTCCGTCTTTCGTGAACAGCATACAGCGCGTGCTTGTTGTTCCCTGATCTATTGCCGCTACATATTTCTTTTCAGTCATCGGGGCTTTGACCTCCTCAATAATTTTTTGTTCCTGTTTCGGTGGTGTCGGGGCTTGTATGTCTTCTTGTTTCCTGCTTCCAAATAGTTTGAATAACATTGTCCTGAACTCCTCAAAAACTTTTTGGGCTTGGCCTGTGCCGGTGAACTCGTAACGCTTCACACAACCTGCTGTACGTCAACTCACAACAACGGGCTTTTGTATCGTGCCGGGCAACCAGTAACGCTTCACACATAACCTGCCGTGCGTCTACTCGTACAACGGGCTTTTGCGTG
>CAJOED010000171.1 GCA_905233335.1 uncultured Synergistales bacterium | reverse complement strand
GTGAAGTTCTCTATCCCCTGCAACGACGTAATGCCTCTACCACTGACACCAATACTCGTTACAGCATTGCACTCCACCTCACTCAATGTCCCGTCCCCGTCCGTGTCGAAATTGCTCGATACATAGCTCCGAAACGTCTCGTCCGGGAAATTCGACGAGTTGATAATGACTCCCGTAGACACAGCCCCGAACGCCACACTGCACGCCGCCATAATCATACACACAGCAAGCGCAAATATCTTCTTCATCCTCATAATTACTACTCCTCCTTGTCATAACAAAAAATTATTCCCACTCAATTGTTGCGGGCGGCTTTGAGGTTACATCGAGTACTACTCTGTTCACCCCTTTCACCTCGTTGCATATCCTCTTTGACACCCGGTCGAGTACGTCATAATCAATCCTTGCCCATTCCGCCGTCATTGCGTCCTGCGAATGTACAGCCCTCAACACGGCCACTTCCTTATACGTTCTGCTGTCCCCCATGACACCGACCGAACGCACCGGCAATAACACACAGAACGCCTGCCATATTCCCGCATAAAGCCCCGATGACTTCAGCTCCTCCCGGAAAATCGCGTCGCAATCCCTCAACGTGTCGAGTCTTTCACGCGTGATTTCTCCTAGACACCTCACCGCGAGTCCCGGTCCCGGAAACGGCTGACGGCTGACGATTTCGTCCGGCATTCCGATAATTTTTCCCAGCGCGCGCACCTCGTCTTTGAACAAGTCCCGCAACGGCTCTAACAGTTTCAGCTTCATGTGTTCAGGGAGTCCGCCGACGTTGTGATGTGATTTTATGAGTGCCGCACCTTTCTTTGAGCCGCTCTCGATAACATCGGGGTATATTGTCCCCTGAAGAAGCCATTTCGCTCCATCAATCTTTCCGGCTTCCTCGTCGAACACATCAATGAATAACCTGCCGATGATTTTGCGCTTCTTTTCCGGTTCAGTTACTCCGCGTAATTCCGACAAAAATTTTTCTGACGCATCAACATAAATTACGTTCAAGCCCAAAGCCCTATATTGATTTATCACACTTTCAGGCTCATTTTTTCGCATAAGACCGTGATTCACGAAAACGCACTGCAGGTTTTCGCCTATTGCCCTGTTCACGAGCACAGCCGACACGCTCGAATCTACTCCGCCGGAAAGACCGCACACTACTTTTTCGCTTCCGACCTTTGCGCGAATGTCATCGACGGCAGACTTCACCCAGTCGGAGAGATCCCAATCGCCTGAACATGAACATATGCCGAACGCAAAATTCCGTAAAATATCTTCTCCGTGTTCCGTGTGAATTACTTCCGGGTGAAATTGAAGCCCGTAGTGTTTCCGCTGTGTGTTCTCGATCGACGAGATGACTTCGCCTCTTGTGCGTGAGGTAGCAATGAAGCCTTGAGGAAGTTCCGCAACGTTATCGCCGTGGCTCATGAGGACGTTGATTTTTCCGGGTATGCCCTTCAGGAGTTCGGACGCTCCCGACGTACTAATTTCTGTTACGCCGTATTCCGACGAACTCCCCGAACGAACAACACCGCCTGATAATTTCGCAAGTAACTGCATACCGTAGCATATGCCCAAGACGGGACAGCCGAGACGCAAAATTTCCGGGTCAATCGTGATAGCGTCGGGGTCATTTACGCTGTCGGGGCCTCCAGAAATGATTATGCCTTTGGGTGAATACGTCATGACTTTTTCGCGTGATGCGTCCCAGTTGAGTATGACGCTGTGTATCTTCATTTCCCGGAGTCGGCGCGCGATTAACTGTGTGAACTGTGAACCGCAATTGATGATGATGATGTTCTCGTTCATAAAATCTTCTCCATTTTGTGATAAATTTTGCGTAAGATTATACATGTATCATTTCGATTATTGAGGCGATAATTATTCATAAAAGGACGTGAATTACTATGAAAAAATTTCTGCTCTGTATACTTATAACATTATTCGCAGCACCTTTATACGCTGTCGACTATGTGCCCGGTGATGTTATCGTTGTGCTCAAGCCGGAAAGTTCCACCGGCCAAGTGTCAGCGTCCGGGCTTCTAGGAATGGGACGGGAAGCATTTTACGCGGCATCATTCGCATCATCTTCCGGGGCGTGGGTGAAGAACACATACGGTTCACTCTCTGAATCCTCGAACAACATTTACGCGCTCATACATTCGGACGCAAAGACCCCCGACGAACTCACAGCCGAACTCCTGAAGAATCCTGAAGTGCTCGCCGCGTCCCCCAACTACATGTTCAGAGCCGCATATGTCCCTGACGATACGAGTTTCGGAAGGTGCTGGGGAATGAACTACATCAATGCTCCCGACGCATGGGACATTTCGACGGGAAGCAGGAGCGTGTACGTTGCAATTATCGACTCCGGCATCGACAGCACAAACCCCGACCTGGCCGCGAACATTGCCGGAACTTACGCGAAAAACACGGCATACGGTGATGATTATTCTGCTGAAGATGATTTCGGGCACGGAACGCATGTTGCAGGGACTATAGGTGCGGTCGGTGATAATTCTCTCGGTGTTGCGGGTGTGAACTGGAGAGTGCGCATGATTTCCATAAAGGCACTTGATGCTACGGGCTACGGGAGCTATGCGAATGTTATCGACGCTTTGAACTACGTAATAGAACTCATAAACAGCGGCGTAAACATCAAGGTGGTGAATATGTCTCTTGAGGCGTATATACAGCTTGCACCGACGTATGAAAATCTTGTTACGTTTCCTTTATGGCGGGCGTTCAAGGCACTTGATGATCTGAATGAGGCAGTAATAGTTGTTGCGGCAGGCAATGCTGGTGTAACTGTCGGCGTTCCCACATCAAGAAAAACATCAGATTACGCAAAGGGTGCGTATGTTTACCCGGCATCATTTACGGGGCTGAATAACATGATTTCGGTGGGAGCGATAGATTCTGACGGCAACATAGCGTCATTCAGCAACAAGGGAGCGGATATTCTTGCGCCTGGCGTTGATATTTTGAGCACGTGGCTTCAGAAGGCTTCAGGCTATATCACTTCCGACGGCGTGAGTTTGCGTGCGGCAAAAGGTACGTCGATGGCGGCTCCTCATGCTTCAGGGGCGGCGGCATTACTCTCTGCGATCAACCCGGACTTGACCGCGTACCAAATGAAGACAGCAATCATCAATGGGAGCACGAACGGAATACTTGATCTTACGGGAGCAATAGAGTACATGAACGCGAACACGGAAGCTCCTGAAGAAAACACATCACCGAACGAATACGACAACTATTCGGACTATGAAGCAGTAGAGCCGGTAACTTACGAGTACGGCAGCGAAACAACACATACAGCTTATGACGATATCGGACAGTGCAAGACTCCCGAATCGCGTCGGCTTATCGTTGAGCACATGGAGCTGTGGACAAACCTTAAGGGTGAACTCACCGGCAAAGATCTTCAGGCAATGGGACTCAAGGGTAAGGCTATCGGGGACGCGCTGAACTCGATAAAGCTCGCGATAATTGACGGGGAAATTACGACGCACGAACAGGAACTAGAATACGTGAAGAATAAAATACTGCTATAATTACCACGATTTTTTTTCACACAAAGGAGAGATTTTTTTATGGCGGACATAGTAACATTAGTGATGGAGTCCCGCGAAACTACCGGCAAGGGCGCAAACAGAAGGACACGCAAATCCGGCTACGTACCCTGCATAATCTACGGTCCCGAAATTGAGAAGAACATCATGGGCAAAGTCAACATGCGCGAGATTGAGCGTATTCTTGCAGGACGCTGGGAGAGCACACGCCTCAACGTGAAACTTCCCGACGGACGCGAGGAACTCTGCCTTATTCGTGAGGCACAAAGACACCCGTTGAGTGATATGCCGCTTCACATTGACTTCCTGCACCTCGTGAAAGGCCGCAAAATTACCGTCAATATTCCCGTTGAAGTTACCGGGCGCGATGATTCGCAGGGCATCAAGGACGGCGGAGTTCTTGAGGTTACTCACGAGCTTGAAGTTGAGACCCTGCCTATGAGCATTCCTGACGTAATCACGGTGGACGTTTCCGGGCTGAACATCGGCGACGCTATCCACGTGAAGGATCTTGCGCTTCCCGAAAACGTTACGGCACTTGCGGATCCCGATGAGGTTGTTGCTATCGTGGTAACATCACGCGGAGTTGAGGACGCTGCACCCGAAGAAGAAGCACCTGCAGCTGCTGACGTTGAAGTTGTCGCAAAAGGCAAGGCCGCAAAGGAAGACGAGTCAGAAGAGAAGTAGCGCGAACATGAAGCTCATAGCCTGTTCATGTGGGCGGGCTGTGTGTTGTTTTTGTTGCGGTGTGTCCCTAGTGCTGAATTAGTAGCAATGGGCAAAGCAGAAGTAACGACATTATGAAGCTCATAGCATATAGGCCATCTATGGCTGTTTTATTGCTGTAAATAATATTGCCGTACCTGGTGCTGAAGCAGTAAAAAGCGAAAAAGAAAAATAGCAACATTATGAAGTGCATAGCATGTTTATACGGGCTGTCCGTGTGTTGTTTTATCGCTGTAAATAATATTGTCGTTGCTGGTACTGAAAAGGAAATACGAAAAGGAGAAATATCAACATCATGAAGCTCATAGCTGGTCTTGGTAATCCGGGAGAACAATATGCTTTTACCCGTCATAACATGGGCTGGCTTTGTGCTGACTTTATCTCGGTGAATAATAATTTGGGGAGGCCGCAGGAGAAATTTCACGCTGAATTTTGGAAGTGGAATAACGTAATACTCCTCAAGCCTCTTACTTTCATGAATGCGAGCGGTCTTGCTGTGAGTGAGGCCGTGAACTTCTACAAGATAGAACTTCAAGATATACTGATAGTGTACGATGATATGAATCTGCCGTTCGGAAAGTTGCGTTTACGTGCTCAGGGTACAGCTGGAGGCCATAACGGACTGACATCAATACTCGGTGCATTGGGGGATATTCACGTCCCGCGATTACGAATCGGAATCGGCAAAGCTCCTGACAGCATGATTAATTACGTGTTGGGACATTTCGGGAAGGACGAACGCGAACAGTTGCCGGGAATATTAGAGAGAGCAGAACGTGCAGTAAATTCCTGGCTCAATGACGACATACAAAAAGCAATGACTTTCACAAACGCATAATCCCATATTGTTATATAATACGTGTAATTTTCCATATTAAAATCCCAACTTGCAGAGAGCTTCAGAAGGAGGCGTAATTTTTAATGCAGGAACGCAGAAAATCATCAAATGTACTGCTTGATACGGCGTTGCAGGAATTTTACGGCGCGGCTGACGAAATGGGACTTAGCGAGCGTCTCATCTCCATATTGAGCCATTCAGAACGTCGTGTGCAGGTGTCTATTCCTGTAGAGATGGACGACGGAAGCGTGAACATCTACGAGGGCTATCGTGTTCAGCATTCGACCGCACTCGGCCCCTCAAAAGGCG
>CAJOED010000170.1 GCA_905233335.1 uncultured Synergistales bacterium | reverse complement strand
ATCCATCACGACGATAATTTTTTCGGTGAGCTGTGAACACTCGACGGCATCAATCACGTAATCGATTACTGGTTTCCCTGCTATGAGGTTGTACTGTTTTGGTATGACCGTCCCGAAACGCGAGCCGACACCGCCCGACATAATCATTACTATGTTCATTGTTTGCACCACGCTTTGAGGTAATGAGTAACACGTTCACTTTCCGGCGGAACAGTCATATAGTCTCCGTAAAAGTTCGTGAGGTACTCGTGATAATTTTCCGGGACGTTGAACATGTGCCCCTCGAACTCCATTTTTACGCTCGGCGTTGTCCACTCTACACGAAAATAATCCTTCATACCGTTCGGCCAGGCTCCATCCCCGACGTGATGAGACGACTTGTACTTTCTGTCCATTTCCCGCGCTATTCTGTCAATCTTCACAGAGAGTTTCTTATAGCCCCCGAAAAGATGATACAGAAATTTTGCCGTGAATAACTTGATACGTCCCTTCATGCTGCTGTAGTATCCGCGTTCCCGTAAATTTTCCTCGTTGTACGTCGTAATTGACAGAGCGCGTTCGAGTGTTACGAGGCGTTGAACGTAGAGCCAGTGCATGAAGTGATTGTCGGGGAAGTGATCCAGCGGGAAGATGTCGATCCATAAGTTATTGTCGTCGGGTTTGCCGTAGTCCACGAGGATATTTGGGTTTACGGCCTTGATGTATGGATATATGTAGCCGTCATCGCCGGGACAGTGAAACTCTACGTCATCAAGAGAAAAATTTTTTGCGAGGGCACGTAACTTCTCGTAGTCATCGCGCGGCACAAGGAGATCTATATCGTCGTCCCAAGGAATGAAGCCTTTATGCCTCACAGCACCGAGCATAGTCCCGCCGCAAAGTGTGTAAGTGATTTCGTGTTTCTCGAAAAACTCAATGACCTTCAGCAGAATATCAAGCTCCGCAAGCTGTACTTCTCTCAAAGCCAGCAAATTATCGTTCATGATCTCAAAAACTCCCTGAAAATATTTGAGGCTATTTTACAACACACAAAAAAAATTACCCCCTACGCACAGGGGGCTTTTTCTTTTCCGCTAACGTCTGAAACGTCCCGAAGGCCGCGCATTGTTCCTGCTGTTGCGTTCTGCACGTTCTCGCTGGGCGCGTATCCTCATCGTTGCCGGGCCGGGTATGCGTGTTTCGTCCGGCTCGTATTTCGGCATGACTACCACCTTGCGCATCGGCGGCTCACCGACTGACTCCGTTGTTACGTCGTCCCTGTTCTTGAGCGTCGTGTGTATCACCCAGCGTTCCCATGAGGCCATCGGATCGAGTCTTACCGGTCGTCCATACTTCACTGCCTGACGTGCTGTAGCTTCCGCGAGTCGTTCGAGGCTCTTTGTGCGCCGTGCCCTGTACCCGCAAGAATCAATCTTCAGACGAGGCTCACTCTTCGGGTCTCTCAACGCAAGATTGACGAGGTACTCAAGACCCCGTATTGTGTCGCCGTAACGCCCGACTACATAGTCAGCAGAATCTTCTCCCTGAATGTCGAGAGTGTTCTTGTCCGCTTCCGAACTCACAGCTTGTGCCTGAAAGTCCATGAGCCTCAATACCTCGTTCACAAACTCAAGCCCTCGCGTGATGATGTCGGGACGCGCTGAAGTCGTAATTTCCACCATGAGCTTCTTGCTTCCGAGAAGACCGAAAAGCCCTTTGCGCTCCTCACTCAATATTTCCGCGTGCAAATCCTCTATGGGCAGCTTCCACTGCTGTGAGGCTTCATTCAGTGCCTCGTCAACACTTGCCGCCTCTATCGTTATTTTTCGTTCGTGAATCAAATTATTTTTCACCCCTCGATAATTATTTCGTTTTCGGTTTGTCCTTGTAGAGAGTCGGTTTCTCTTTCATTTCCGCGCTGGTCTTTTTCGCAACCCTCACTTGATGCACTATTCCCATTAATGACGATATGCCCCAGTACAATAACACTCCTCCAGGAAGCCCGAAACATATAAACGTCAGGAACAGCGGCATGAACCAGCTCATCATTGCCATCTGCGGATTTCCTGCCGACGAAATATGCTGCTGATACCATGTCAGGAACGCAATCACTACCAGCAGTATGAAGTTGAATATCCATATGCCTATGTTCGAGAACAGCAGGCCGAGATTCGTGAACGACGACAGAAACACCATAACGACTCCGAGCTGTTCGTCCGGGATTCTCACGCCGGCTTCATCGACTAAATTCAGAGCGTCCGCCATTGTCGTAAGGACGGAGCCGCCCAAGTTCACGCCGAGAAACGTAACGTTCGTGAATGCTTCTGTTTTCGTGAGGTCATAGAGTACTCCGTAAAGCAGTATGAATATCGGAAGCTGTATCAATAACGGAAGACAGCCGCTCGCGGGGTTGACTTTGTTCTCCTTGTAGAGTGCCATTGTCTCCTGGTTGAGTTTGTCTTTGTCGTCCTTGTACTTTTCCTGCAGGACGTTCAACATCGGCTGCAGCTTCTGCATTCTCTGCATACTCACCATTTGCTTCTGTGTCAACGGGTGCATTGCCGCGCGTACTAACAGTGTGAGAACGATTATCGCAAGTCCCCACGCGAAATTTGTGCCGATTCCGATGCTGGTTATAGCGTTGTGTATCATCTGGAGAAGTCCCAGCAGTAATGCCTTTGCTTGTGCCCACATGTGTATAATTCACCTCTCGTTTTTTTTCGGCGGAGGATCATAGCCCCCCGGATTCCACGCCCCGCACTTTATGAGCCTCTTGAGTGTTAATATTGTCCCGCGCAAAAATCCCCATTCACGATAAACTTCTATTGCATAAGCGGAACATGTCGGGTAGAACCTGCAATTTTTGCCGAGATACGGAGAAATTATTATCTGATAAGCGCGTATTAATATTATTGCGAGCCGTGAAAGCATAACTATCTTAATAACTTTCTGCGCCTGAACAATTTTTCTAGTTCATGTGCTATGTCCTGTGTCTTTGCTGTCAATCCTTTGTCCTTCAGGCCAAGAACTATTTGTACTCCCGGAATAATTTTTCCTGCTAATGACCTGAAAGCCTCCCTGAGAATCCGTTTGCCGCGATTACGGACGTGAGCTTTGCCCTGACGTTTGCCGACAGTACAGCCGAACTTGATTGCGCCGTCATCGTCCCTCAAATATAATAACCGCACCAGTTCTCCGTTAGCGCGAATACCAGTGCGGAATATTTTGTCGAATTCCCAGCCTTTGCGAAGCCCAGAGAAATTAGGCACGCGTCAAAAACTTCCGGCCTTTGCGTCTTCTGTTGCGTAAAACTTTGCGCCCCGTCGGAGATGCTGAACGTGCGAGAAATCCTATTTTGCGTCTTCTGGGTATTACGTGGGGCTGATATGTTCCCTTCTTCATGATGTGTGAAAGTTACTCCTCTCTGAAAGCTATAATGTGTCGAATTATAACACAGCATTTTTCAGGTGTACAATATCGCGCTATAGGGGGTGTGTTGTCCTGAAAGAAAATCAACAATTCATAATAGTAACCGGCATGAGCGGAGCAGGAAAGACTA
>CAJOED010000169.1 GCA_905233335.1 uncultured Synergistales bacterium | reverse complement strand
CCCGAAACCATACGCCTCACACACTGCACGATCATTCGCCTCATGCGCCGCTCTCAATTCCACAGGCATTATCAGGTCGTTGTACAGCTCCGCATACGTGCACCCGGCGTACTTCTCACGCGCAGCCAGTATCCCACGCGCCGTCTCCGTGATACGCTCATAGTGCCCGCCGCACACAACAGGCCAAGGATACGGGTTGTACACGACATGTGCCGAGTAGCTGTAACTCGTTCCCAAATAACCGCCCACTCTCCTCATCCATGCCATATGAGGCCAGCTCGTAAGGACTCCGAAAGTGTACAGGTCAGCATCAGGAACAATCATTAACTTGTTACCAGCAATAACAGAACTATCAAGAAAGCCCATCGGTATATAGGAACGTTCACCCGATGACACTACCGGGATTGCAAGATAGCGTTCGGGGTTGTTCGTCTCACGGAAGAGCCACGCTGTATTCGCAAGTTTCTGCCTGTCCTTTGCACCCGCGAGCCTGTCTTCCCTGCAGAGCTTTATTCTTTCCATGACGGGAGGCATTGACGCAAGGTCTTTCGGGGCAGCACCCACAAGCCACAAGCAGTAACGTTCGATGCCGTTAATGAACTCGTCGCCCATCATGTAGCGTTTAATCCACCGTTCAGCTTCCGGGCACTTCATGAGGAGTTCGCTTCTCTCTTCGGGTGTCAGCAGGAGGTGTCCGCCGTCCATAGGTTTGTTTCCGCCCTTCATGGGAGGAGCACCGGGTGTGAGGGATTTTGTCGTGCTCCTGACGAAAATATTAGGCCCCGGCACAAGATAAGCGTTGATGTTTGCGCATGGCCTCACGCCGAACTTGTTGATGATTTCTCTCTGCCTTCCGTCGTCGTAAATGCTGAAACCGATGATGACGATGTGAACTTGTGCTTTTTCTGCTGCTTCACTCTCCCATAAGAACGCCTGATGAGCAAAGTCTATGTGCATTCCGAAAATCTCGAACAGCGGCTCCCATACATAAGCGACCTGTTCTCCCTGACATATTGAGTTTGTAGACACGAACGCGGCTTTGTTTTTCGTCCCGGTCATGTACTCGCACGCTTTGTAGTACCATGCGGAGACGTAATCGATTTTTCCTGCTGTGGGGAATGTTTTTCCGTCCCTGTCCACGTAAACATGAAGCATGTCGGCTTTCTGTGCGGGGTTTTGTCCCGAGTAGCCGATGAACGGAGGGTTGCCGATGATGTATACGTTCTCTTTGTCTGGTAGGAAGTCGCGCCATGATGTTCGTAGTGCGTTTGCCTCGAGTATGTGTGCGGAGGTTTCGAGCGGTAATAATTTCTCGTCGGGTTTGTCGTCGGGGTTGACTTTGCGGAACATCTGGATTTCTGCTATCCATAGTGCTGTGCGTGCGACGGCTGCTGCGAAGTCGTTAATCTCGATGCCGTAGAACTGTGAGATTGACACCTGCAGGAAGGGCAGCGCATGAAGTTCCCGGATGATGACGCTCTCGATTTCGCACAAGGATATGTATGTTTCTGTGAGGAAGTTCCCGGAGCCGCATGCAGGGTCGAAAAATTTTAGTGCTGTGAGTTTTGTGCGGAGTGCTTCAAGCTGCTGTGTGCGTTGTTTTGTGTCGTGGTTGTTGAGGATAGTCGCAAGCTCAATATGCAGCTCGTCGAACAAAATTTTGTCGATGGCCTTGTGAATGTTCGTAGTGGTTGTGTAGTGCATACCGCCTGTTTTGCGCTCACTGCTGAACTTTGTTTTTTTGTCCCTGTCGCTGAGAATGCTCTCGAAAATTGCGCCGAAAATAGTCGGGTTGATTTCGCTCCAGTCGAAACCCTCGCTCATGTCGTGAAGTATTATGCTCAAAGGTTCGCCGTCAATCTGTGGTATCTCGATATTCTTCTGCTCGAACAGTCCGCCGTTCACATACGGGAATGCTTGAAGCTCTGCGTCGATATAGGGGTCGCGTTCATTCTTCTTTGTGTTGAGGACGCTGAATAACTCTATGAGGGACTGACGAGCTGTGCTGATTCTAGCTTTGAGGTAGTTATGGAACTGTGATTTTCGGAACAGGCCGGAGTCTTCAGCATAGAGCAGGAACACGATGCGGACGCAGAAAATGTTGAGGCTTTTCCGTGAGTTTTTGTCGTTGATGTTGATGTATCGTTTCTTGAGGGCAGAATATAATTTCTGTGCGAGCTTTCCTGCCTGAATTGAGAGTTCTTCTTCCTTTGTGAGAGTTACGTCGGGTGTAATGAGGAATGACAGATGATGTTTCTCGCGTTCTATGTCCTGAAGCAAAATAACTTTCGGCGGAGCTTTGGGCTGTTCCATGTCGTGAATGTGAATTTCTGCAAAATTGCTCACGATGATGTAGCGTCCCTGCTGTGAGGCCGGGAGCCAGTCCCTGTAACGCTTGGCCTGCTCGAAGGGAGTCAGCATGGAGCCGTCCGACTGTGGAGCGGGCTTTGTGAGGTCAACGCCTCGTGATTTCTGCTCGATGATTGTGCGGGTGAGGGGTATGTATGCGTCGATGTAGCTCATGTGAGTGAGTTCAACGCGCTTCTCGAACTCTATGTACTGCCAGGGCTTGTCGATGCCGAGAACTTCGCTCATGAGTTCGAGCCAGAATTTTTGGGTGCTGCCTTTTTCGTCGGAGATGTTCTGCCAGCGTTGAGAAAATTTCAGTATTTTGTTGTTGTCGTCATTCATGCTGTAAAAATCATTCCTTGACTTTGTGATAGTTTGCTGTAAAATTTCCCCTGTACTTACCTTTTGGGCAATTGGCACAGGGGTTAGCGCGCTTCCTTCACACGGAAGAGGTCACTGGTTCAAATCCAGTATTGCCCACCATGTTACTCCTCGTAATCATTATCTTCATTCCATTCAACAGACAATGACAGTATAGCCCACGTGTTTTTGCCGTTGTACTTATGGGGCTTGGCCTTAGCGACAAAGAATCCCGGACGGTCTTTCTTGTTCTTTGTGTTGTAGAGTTCTCCCTCCATAGTGATATTGTTCTTTCCGCGCCTCACGTTCTGAACTTCCGCGTAATATATCACTCCGCCGCCGTAATCCTCCGGGTTGAAGTGGTAATTTTTGCCGTCGAAATAAATACCCTCGTCATCGTCATCAAGAATGCTCTGATGTTCAACATCGAGATCAAAATATTTCTTGACGCTCGCGGCTACAGCTTCCTTTGGCATGACAGAGCTTCCGTACTGGCAGTTCTTGCGGGTGCATTTCTTGACGGTGCTTTTCGGGTTGTTGATGACGTTGTGCCCGATGCCGAAGCGTATAAGTTCCTCGTCAGATAATTCGTTGATGTCGAACTCGTACATCGTGGTCTCTGTGAAGTTGCTGATGAAGATGCCCATGCGCTTGAGTTCGTCGGATTGTTTCGATGCTCCCGTTGAGAGAACGACAGCAAGAAGAAGTAACGTGCACAAAAAGATTTTGCGTTTCATGAACAAGATACCTCCTGAAAAAAAATTTTTGTATTAATTATAGCCGTCGATAGAAAAATTCACGCGTGATTTTTGTTTTGCGTCTTTTCGTGTAAAATACAGAATAATTTTTTCCAGTTAGCAGGGGAT
>CAJOED010000168.1:2598-6750 GCA_905233335.1 uncultured Synergistales bacterium | reverse complement strand
TAGACAGTGCGCGCGCTGACTTCTCCATTGCCTTTGTCGTGGCATTATAGGAGTTGAACGCCTGAAGTACGGTGCTGTTGCTTCCTATCATCATGATAATATATGCCTCCTGCTTGTGAAAAAGTGTAGCAATCCTTTTTCATTTTCGGCATTCACGGCAAAACTTTTTACAGCCCGAAAACTTTTTGTGCTTCCTTCATGTTATCGCGAATTTTCACTCCGAACGGACAGCGTTTTTCACACGACCCGCACCCGATACACTCTCCCGCATGATGTTCAAGAACAGCATAGTGTTCCCTGACAGTTTCGGGGATATTCTTTGCGGACTTGGCCAAGTTCAGGAATTTCGTAACGGACGCAATGTCTATCTTCACCGGGCAAGGCTCACAGTGAGAACAGTACATGCAGTGTCCCTCCCAGCTTATTTTCGGGAACGACGCAAGAGCGAGGGCATAATCGCGTTCACTTTCCGGCGCGTTCTCGAACTCGACGCACTCTCTCAACTGTTCGACGGAGTGAGCACCGCACAACACGCACGACACAGCAGGACGGGACAATGCGTACGCTATGCACTGGTTGACGGTGAGAGCAGCCCCGGCGGGAGAGAGTTCCGCGTTCAGGAGGTCGCCGCCCCCGAAACACTTCATGACAGTAACTCCCACGTTCATACGCTGGCACGTCTCGTAGAGTTTTTCGCGTTCGGGGTTCATGTTCGTGAGGTGAGAAGCGTAATTTTCGTCCGCCCATAACTGTTCTACGTCCTCGCTTGCGGGCTGTAAATCATAGCATGGGTTGACGCTGAACATTAACACCTCGACAGCATTACTCTCTATGGCTTTGAGTGCTACTTCGGGATTGTGCGAGCTGAGTCCGATGTGATGTATGAGGCCATTTGCTTTCAGTTCGCGTGCGTAGTCGAGTATGCCGTTGTTGATGATGGAGTTCCAGTCATCGAGAGCATCGCAGTAGTGTATCATTCCGACATCGATATAGTCAGTCTGCAGAAGCCTCATCATGTCGTCGAATCCCGCTTTGACCTCGCGCAAATTCCGGGAGCGTTTGTACTGTCCGTCCTGCCATACTGAACACAAGTGCGACTGTATTATGAATTTTTCGCGCCGTCCTTTGAGAGTGTGTCCGATTGCCGAACGTAATTCCGGGTCTGACGCATAGAGATCGAAATAGTTTATGCCGTTCTCTTCTGCAAAATCAAATAACTTTGCGCACATAGCGTAATTCTCTTCTGTCATTCCTTCACAGCCCATAGCTATCTCGCTGACTTTGAGTCCTGTTGCTCCCAAGTCCCTGTAATTCATGAAAATATTTCTCCCCTCAAAAAATTTCACGTAATTATAGCTGGTTGAAGTGTGCGTTAATCAAATTCACCGGCTCTTGTAGAAATTCCCCCACTGCTCCATCTGCGATAAGAGGGGTTTTAGGGTGAGGCCAAGTTCTGTGAGTGAGTATTCGACCATCGGCGGACGCGTGCCGTAAACTTTCCGGGAGATTATGCCGTCCTGTTCCATTGAGCGCAATGATGACGTTAATACTTTATGGCTGATACCCTCAAGGGAGCGTTTGAGTTCGTTGAACCTGTACGGGCGCATGAGAAGGTTGCGGATGATTAACAGCTTCCATTTGCTGCCGATGATTTCTATTGCTGTTGCCGCCGGGCATTCAGGGAGTTCGTGTTTGTGCTTCATAGTGGGAAAATTATAACGCGCAATGACACATTCACATAACGATAACAAAAAGGTGCGTCCTTGTGTTGATGATAATGAATTGCTATCATGAACAAAAATTTTTCGGGAGGTAATTCATTCATGGCACTCAAAGACTTAGCAGACTGGGGAACAAAAGCATCATCATGCGGAGGCAATAAACCTTCAGCGTGCGGCGGAAAGAAAGACGTTTCATGCGGAGGAAGCAAACCTTCAGCGTGCGGCGGCAAAAAGTAGCACACAAATAACATCATGCCCCGTTGATTAAGGCGGGGTATTATTATTATGCGATACTTTTCGTTTCAGTGGCACATCACCGACAACTGCGACCAACGCTGCAAGCACTGCTATATATTTTCCGGCGGAAATCCCCACGTTCCAGAAACAATGACTCGTGATGACCTGCAGAAAGTTTTTGCGAACTGCATGAATTTCTGTGAGACATTCGGACGCATTCCATACTTCTACATTACCGGCGGAGATCCCATACTGCACCCATGCTTTTGGGAACTCCTCGAAACATTCAGGGCGAACAATATATTTTTCTCGATACTCGGCAACCCGTTTCACATTGATGATAGTATCTGCGAAAAGTTACAGGCTCTCGGCTGTGAGAAGTACCAGCTCTCTATTGACGGCATGAGGACGACGCACGATTTTTTCAGGAAGCCCGGCTCATTCGATACGACGCTCGAAAAAATATCATGCATCAACAAAGCAGGAATATCCTCCGTCATAATGTCGACCGTCTCAAAGCAGAACATTCACGAGATACCAAGCGTTATTGATGTCGTCGTGGAACATGAAGCAGAAATATATTCGTTCGCGCGTTACTGTCCGACGGGAGCAGGAGAAATCACCGGCATAACCCCGAACGAGTACCGGGAATTTTTGCGTGTGTGCGATGAGAAATTCACGGCGTACGAGGCGCAGGAGTGCAGGACATACTTTGACCGCAAAGATCACTTATGGACGCTCTACAACTACGAGACAGGAAAGTTCACGATACCGCCTGACGCTGAAGACGGCAAAATCTATGGCGGGTGCAACTGCGGGAACGCTCACTTGACGATACTGCCGAATGCTGACGTTTACGCCTGCAGGAGAGTTCGTGAGAGCAGGGTCGGGAATGCCTTAACACAGAAACTTTCTGACTTATGGCTGAATGAGATGGAGAGTTACAGGGAGTACGGGAATTTTGCGAAATGCTCAAAGTGTGAGTTACTGCCGTATTGCCGGGGGTGTCCTGCTGTAGCGAAAGGTACGAACGGAGATTTTTACGCGGAAGACCCGCAATGCTGGAAGGAGATATAACATCATGGACTTCATGGAACTGGCAAGAACTCGGCACTCAATCAGGAAATACACGAACGAACAAATACCCCGTGAACTTCTCGAAAAGGTCATAGAGGCGGGACTTTACGCACCGAACGCGGGAGGCCGTCAGGGAAGCATCATAGTGGGAGTTCACGACGCAAAACTTACGGAACAGATCGGGAAGCTGAACGTTGCGAAATTCGACAGGTCAGAGCTTCTTGGGAATTATGTATCTGACGAACAGCCGAGCATCATCGACGACCCGACAATCAAGAGCGGCTTCTACGGTGCTCCGTCCGTGTGCGTGGTGTTCGGGCCTGATGGTTTTCTGTACAGCATCCCGGACGCTTTCTGCTGTGCGGAGAACATGACTCTTGCGGCTCACTCTTTGGGCTTGGCCTCGTGCATAATCGCGCGTGGTGAGGAGACATTCGACAACCCCGACGGCAGAAAATTTCTCGCTGAATGGGAGATACCTGAAGGGTATATAGCCCGGTGCTTTGTGCTTCTCGGCTACATTGACGGAGCAGAACCAAAAACCGCTCAAAGATTATAGGCTGATGTGTGCGTGTAAATATTCGCGCGCTTTCCTGAACTCTTCGGGGACATCGGAAGTCTGTAGGTTCTTCACGACGTTTTCAGTCCCGGCCTCGCAGGCTTTCCCGTAATACCAGCACTTATACTCTATGACGCTCAAAACTTCCTGTAGCTCGTCAAGTTCCCGCCTCAAGATTTCCCGACGTTTCGTGAAAATTTCGCGCCTCTCACTAAGTGCCTCGTCTCCCTGTTCGCTTGTGTCTATGAACATCTTGATGTCCCTGATGGAAAGCCCCGAACGTTTCAGGCAGTCAATCATCTTCAAGCTCCTGTAGTCCTCGTCAGTGAACACGCGTATATTATTCCCGTCGCGCTTGAGGTTCGGCAGAAGTCCCTGCTTGTCGTAATATCTTAGTGTTGAGGCAGGAAGCCCGGTAAGTTCTGATATTTCTTTTATTGAGTATGGCATGAAAATTATTTTCCCTCCTGCAATAATTCTACAGCATTATTCTAGTGTGAGCCTCATCAACGCATTCAATGCAATTTCGGAGCCGTTATCCGCCGCTGTCCTGTACCA
>CAJOED010000168.1:0-2493 GCA_905233335.1 uncultured Synergistales bacterium | reverse complement strand
GTATAACCTCCCGGCAAGTTCCAGCTGTGCGATTGCGTCCCCGCCGTGTGCGTCGTGAAACAGCGCGTAAGTATCGGCTGTGCTCTCTCCATGCGATAACGTGAAGCCGTCGGGAGCTTCTGTTGTGTTAGCGGGGGCGTGAGGGTTGATGTATATCTTCATGCTTCCCCCTGAAAACGACAGCGCATAACACTCAATGACTGCTCCACCTTCACCGGCAAGACTGCATACACGCGCATAACTCACGGGCTTTCCGTCATTCGTGCGCAATTTGTCGAGGTACTCCCTGCAGGCTTCAGGACTCACGACACCGACGGGGTTATTCTTGTCAGTGCCGAAAGGTTTTGCGGGATGCGGTGAGAGAAAAGAAAATCTTTCAGGGTGTATGGAGATCTCATGCTGTAAACGCTTCCCGATAATTTCTGGCGAACGTAATTCTATTATGCCGCTGTGAATTTTCCCGTTCTCATCTTCCACCTTCACTCGTACAGAAACATACACAAAGAACGCGAATAATAATCTCTCGTCGTCCGTGAGCTTTCCCCGTGAGCAGGACAGTATGTCGAGTGCTGCATAAGGCATTCTGATAACGTCGGAGGGCTTTATGTCGGCGGCAATGTCCGGGTATTTTCCCAGCAGAAGACGAACGAGAACTTTATACGCTTCATTCAGCTCCGAAACTTTCAGCTTGTAGTGAGTAAGCTCATTGAGTACGAATAACAATCGCGCGCGGTGTTCGAGAATTTCGGCAGGCAAGCCGGAAGTGTCTTCATTCTTTGTGCAGAGTGTGAACTCCCTCATGAATGCGGCCTCGTCTAACAGTGCCATAACATAATCACCTCATAATTAGTTTCAGGCTGTGAATAATATTTTTCCGTTGTCCGAGAATTGCACACGGAATGCCGGAAGTGTCTTCATTCTTTGTGCAGAGTGTGAACTCCCTCATGAATGCGGCCTCATCTAGCAGTGCCATAACAATAACTCCTCCTGAAAAAATTATTATGATTGTACATGAAAAAATTTGACTGTGAAAAATTTATCTGGTACATTCTACGATAATTTACATAATGGATACAAAATCAATCATGCTTGAATTACGGAAAAAATACAAATCAGGAAGCGCACTAGAGATTTTGCAGGACGCAATATTAACCGGCGACGTTCCCGAAAACACAACTCTGACACAGAACGACATAGCACAGAGTCTGGAAATTTCACGAATGCCCGTTCGCGAGGCGTTAATTGTGCTCGAACATCAAGGACTCATCGAGCGTCTTCCGGGACAGCACGTCAAGACCGCCAGCCTCAACGACGAATACTTACGGAGCATTTTTGCGGACATGTCAGCACTTGAGATTGAAGCGGTGAAAGTTCTCCCTCGTGAGAAATTCTGTGAGCTGTCATCATGCAGGGGGCAAATGGATTTTCACAGGACATTACGAAAAAACATCAATGCACCTTTCCGGCGGAAAATGCTGGAAACTATCACGGAAATATATTTGTCGTTCGTGCTTGGCCGCTGTGATGACTCCGGGAAAATCGACGCTGTATTCGTGAACTTGCTGGGAACGATGACGACCCCGAAAGATATTGATGTGATACGTGCGGGCTATGCTGTGTATAGCGAGGTACTTGCGAACGAACTTATACGCATAAGAAGGAGGCAGAAAGCACATGCTGAACTTGAGGCCGGTTAAGTTATTGCCAGTGCGAGAACAGGCTGCGGCATCATTGCGTGAGGCGATAATCACGAGGAACATACAGCATGGCGAGACTCTGACGCTTGAGGCGACCGCAAAGGCACTTGGGATTTCCGTTACTCCTGTGCGTGAGGCGTTCCAGATTCTTGCGCGGGACGGACTGCTTGAGCTTGCGCAAAATCGCGGGGCTGTCGTGCTGGGAATGAGCGCGAAAAATATTCGTGAACACTACGAGATACGTGCGGCACTTGAGGCGGAAGCATGTCGGCTTGTGTGTGAGAAGTCTGCGGAGCTGGGCGAAATTGAACGCTGTGTTGCGCACCTCGTGAGTTCGTCGGCGGATAATTACTCGGAGCTGAATCAGTCGTTCCACTACAATATATGGCTTGCGTCGGGAAATTCACGGCTGGTGAATATGTTGAGTGAGTTATGGAACGGGCTGTCTATGGGACTTCGGACAACGAAAGATGAGTACGCAAAAAAATCACAGGCCGAACATGAAGAGATATTTGCGGCATTGTCGGCTCGTGATGTTGAACTTTCTGCACGGAGAATGCGTAATCACATTCTGCGCAGTATGAGCGATATGCTTACACGTTACAGCTGAAGGTTTTGCAGAGTATTCATAACACCATCAAGATATTTTGCGGCATCAAAGCTCTCAATTTCTCCCTTGTCGCACAGCTCCGCAAGACCCGGCACTATCGGAAGTTCAGCAGATATTTTCACGTCCGAATTATTCTGCCCGAAAATATAGTGCTTCTTCCCGCATTGATCGCACTCAAAGTACGCC